>JAEWHB010000183.1 GCA_023388015.1 Bacteroidota bacterium | reverse complement strand
TGGGGAAGGCGCTTATCTGGCAATGAAAACTGCCTTGGAAATTGCGGATTTGCAACCTAAAGAAATAGATTATGTAAATGCACACGGAACGGCTACGCCAAATAATGACTTTTCGGAAGGAAAATCCATTTCGAGAATTTTTGAAAGAATTCCCGATTTCAGTTCCACCAAAGCCTTTACCGGACACACTTTGGCTGCCGCAGGGGCTGTGGAAGCGGTTTTTTCGCTGTTGGCACTGAAAAATCAAAAGGTTTTTGCGAATTTGAACTGGAAAACCCCGATGAAAGAATTTGATTTGAAACCTCAAACCGAAATCAAATCCAAGGAAATCCATACCGTATTGTCAAATTCATTGGGATTTGGTGGGAATTGTAGTTGTTTAATCTTTCAAAAAGTTTAATGAAAAAAATCTACATCCATAGCAGCTGTTCGATTTCCATTCAACCGAGTTTTCGGGATGATTATTTTTTTGATGAAATCACCGAATATTCCGAAAATGCCATAGAAGTCATCGCCCCGGATTACAAAGAGTTCATTCCGCCGATGCAGTTGCGTCGAATGGGAAAAAGCATGCGAATGGCGGTTTATGCTTCGCAAAAAGCCATTCAAAAAGCGGAAAGTCCCAGAATTGATGCGGTCATCACCGGAACCGGACAAGGCTGTCTGCGCGATTCAGAAAAATTCGTGGAAGCTATGTGGGAGAATGACGGCGGGATGCTCAACCCGACACCCTTTATCCAATCCACGCACAATATGGCGGCTGCGACTGTGGCTCTGGCATTGGGTTGCAAAGGATATAATATGACGTACACCAATAATTCAAACTCCTTTGAGTCAGCAGTTTTGGATGCGATTTTATATTTGAATGAAAATCCGGAACATCAAATTTTAATCGGTGGACTGGACGAAATCAGTGAAAAAACGATGGAATTCTGGAATTCCGCCGGATATGTCAATCTTGAAAATCCAAAAATTCCCATCGAAATCAATTCGAAATCTACCGGAGAAGTCAATGCCGAAGGCACCGGATTTTTTCTGGCTTCCGCAAAGAAACCCGAAAATTATTTGGGCGTAATTTCAGCGGTAGAAACCAAATTCGAAGTGGAAAATACAGAGGAATTCATTTTAAATTTTCTTGAAAAGAATGAAATTTCCATTGGAGAAATCGATGCCGTGATTTTGGGCTATAACGGCGATTCCCGCTACGATGGAATTTATGAAACGGTTTCTAAAAGTATTTTCAAAGAAAATCCTCAGATGATTTATAAAAACGTTTTTGGGGAATTTGATACGGCAACGGCTTTGGCAATTGAAACGGGATTAAAAGTTTTGGAACATCAAAAAATTCCTGGAATTTTGAATCTAAATAATTTGGAACGAGATGCTTATCGGAATATTTTGGTTTACAATCAGCGAAGAGGCAACAACCATTCCCTGATTTTGTTGGGCAAAGAATGAAACGAAAACTCCTCTTTTATATCTTAATTTTTGACAGTTTTTTTCTTGCCGGAATTTTCTGGTATTTGGGTCTTAACTGGACTTTGATTTTATTTCCCTCTTTAGTTTTATTGATATTTATCGCCATTGTTTCATCCAAAATTCAATTTAATTTTTTCGTTCCGGCCATTCATTCTGGCGATAAAAATTCTCAAAAAATTGCTTTGACTTTTGACGATGGACCTCATCCCATTTACACACCGAAAGTTCTGGAATTATTAAAAAAACATCGGGCAAAAGCAAGTTTTTTCTTGATTGGAGAAAACCTAAAAAAATATCCCTATTTGGTGGAAAGAATTATGGATGAAGGGCATAGCATTGGCAATCATAGTTTCACTCATTCCAAAACCATTGATTTCAAGGGAAAGTCCGGATGGCTCAAAGAAATTGAAGAGACGGATTTGGAAATTCAGAAAATCACGGGCAAAAAGCCGAAATTTTTCCGACCGCCCTATGGAGTGACCACTCCACATTTGGCGGATGCTTTGAAAAAAACAGGACATCTTACTATCGGATGGAATCAAAGAACTTATGATACGATGTTAAGCAATCCGAAAAAAATTCTTTCAAAACTGAGGAAAAGCATGAAAGCGGGCGACATCGTTCTTTTACACGATTCGCACGAAAACATTGTCCCGATTCTGGAACACTTATTGCCTGAAATTGAGCGCAAAAACCTTAGTTTTGCTACAATTAATGAATTGATCAATGAAGAACCTTATTTTTAAATTTTGTTTCCTTCTCTTGTTGACGCCATTTGGTTTGGTGTTTTCACAATTAAAATCCTCGGAAATCACTCAATTGAAAACCAATATCAATTCGGCGACTTCCAATCTTAATTCCTTGCAAAGCGATTTTGTCCAAACCAAACATTTGGATTTTATGGAAAATGACGTGAAATCTTCGGGGAAATTATATTATAAATCCAAATCGAAAATCCGGTGGGAGTACGCCTCGCCGTTTAGTTATTACGTGATTTTCAACAACAATAAAATGTTTGTGAACGATAATGGCAAAACCAAACAATCCGATCTTTCTTCGAGCAAATTATTGAAAGATTTAAGTCAGATTATGTTGGGGACCGTGAATGGATCGGCCGTTTTGGACGAAACGAAATTCAAAATTACTTATTCGAAATCGGGGAATGATTTCGTGGCGAAAATGATTCCGACTGATAAGACTTACAAAAAATACATCCGACAAATCGATTTGACATTTGACGGAAAAACCTATTTATTGAAAAAAATCAAAACCACGGAACCGAGTCTGGATTATACATTAATCGAATTCAATAATCAAAGAAAAAACGCAAGTTTAGCCGATGAAAAGTTTTCTTTTATGTAGTTTTTTGCTGGTTTTTGTTTCTTGCGCTTCTTACACAAAAGATTTTGAGCCCAAAGAGAGAACAATTGAAAGGTTCACCCCCGAATATTTAAAAGACTTCGAAGAAAAATCCTTTAAAATTTCAATTGAATCTTATGGAAATAATTTCGGAGGAATTTTAGTGGCTAAAAAACTAAACGTTAATCATTATCGTTTGGCATTTCTGAATGAATTTGGCGGGAAAATGCTTGATTTTGAAATCATTAATCGAGAATTGAAATTGAATTACGCCATTGAACAATTGGACAAAAAAATCCTTTTGAATCTGTTGGAAAAAGATTTTGTGATGTTGTTTTCTGAAGAAAATTTAATTGAGAATGAATTTACTCAAAATGAAAATTTAATTCTTCAAACTGAAAAATTCATTGGAAACAAAAATCTTTTTTACGAATTAAATCCGGCCGGCAACCTGAAGAAAATAACACTCGTAAAAAACAAAGAGAAAGCCTCTATAAAACTGATATACAACGTTAAACAATTTCCTGATATTGAGATTTTGCACGGTAAAATGCCAATAAAAATTTACTTACATTTGCTGAATAACCCATTAGAAAATTAGATGAAAAAACTTTTTATTCTCAGTTTATTAATGTTTTGTGGAATATCTCAGGCTCAGGTTGAACTTTGGCTTGGACCGAAAGCGGGCGTAAATATTGCCAATGTGAGCGACCTTGACGGGAAATCACTGACCGGTGTGTACGGTGGGGCTGCTTTTGCCATTAAATTCAGTGAGCGATATGCACTTCAACCCGAAATGGGCTTTTCTATGCAAGGTTCTTCAGAGGTTTATAATACTAGAGAAGATTTAAAACTGACTTATTTTACGGTTGGCGTGATGAATAAATTCTATTTCGTTGAAGGATTTCACTTTTTGGTGGGACCTGAATTCAATTTCAAAGTAAACGATACTTTTTCTGACTGGTTAGATGACGGAATTTATGATGATGAAGGAAATTATGTAGGAGATCTCAACGCTCAACCTTTTGATTTTGCTTTGGTGGGTGGCCTAGGTTATGATTTACCATTTGGATTAAGTTTCGAGGCGAGATACAAACAGGGATTGCAAGATGTCATAGATTTCTTCAATTGGGACGACGGAAAATCACGTCTGAATCAAGTAATTCAGATTGGTATTGCCTATAAATTTCATTTAAATAATTAATCATTCCATTCATCCTATGAAACTCCTGAACGATTTTTACACCATTCTTGATTCAAATCCTACAGAAACCGGAATTTCGGTTTTGGTCAAAATTGATAAGGAACATTCTATTTTTGAAGGACATTTCCCCAATCATCCGGTTACGCCAGGTGTCTGCACTATGCAAATCATCAAAGAACTGAGTGAGCATCATTTCGGTAAGGAACTTATGCTGAAAACGGCACGAAATGTGAAGTTCATGGCTATCATTAATCCCAAAGAAAATGATGAAGTGAAGTTTGATTTATCTTTTGAACCAATTGGTGAGGGAGAAATTTCCATTAAAGCCACGGTTTTGTTGGATGAAAATCCAGCTCTGAAATTCGGAGGGAATTTTAAAGAAATTTAGTTATGAAATCATTATTTATTTTTTTTACCCTTAGTTTTTCCTTGACAATTTTTGCCCAATCAAACGAATTGCGGAAATCTTATCGCGAAGCCACAAAGTCCGAAGAAAAGGCCAATTCTTTTTACGAACAAGTAAAAACTGTTTCCAACTCGGACAAAGCGGTAATGCTTGCCTACAAAGGTGCCGGACAAACTTTGCTTGCACGTTATGAACCTTTGTTACAACGAAAAGACAAAGTAAAGGCCGGAATTGAACTTGTAGAAAAAGCCATTCAAAAAGATCCGGACAATGTGGAAATCCGTCTGATTCGTTTGAGCATTCAGGAAAATCTTCCTAAAATGTTTAAATACAATATGGAAATCGAATCCGATAGGAAATTCATCCAATCGGCGCTTCCCGAAATAAAAGACAAAAGTCTGGCTGAAATGATTAAAGGTTATTTCGCCGAATTCTCCAAAAGCTAAAGCTCTAAATGAATCCCAACGCGCTTTCAGGTCTAAACGGATGTGTCATCATTCCGACTTATAACAATGAAAAAACGTTGCGGCGCGTTCTGGACAACACACTTGAATTTACAGATGAAATCATTGTGATAAACGATGGTTCCACCGATTCAACCGCTGAAATTTTAAAGGAATATTCGCCAATTAAAATCATTCATCTACCTAAAAATCAGGGTAAAGGAATGGCTTTACGAACCGGATTTAAAGAAGCGCTTAAACTTGGGTTTGATTATGCGATAACCATTGATTCTGACGGACAACATTTCCCGGAAGATATTTCGGTATTTGTAGAAGAAATCCACAAAAACGGAGAGGCTTTGCTCATTGGCGACCGGAATATGGAGCAGGAAGGAATTCCCGGCAAAAGCAGTTTTGGCAATCGTTTTTCCAATTTCTGGTACCGATTTGAAACGGGAATCAAACTCAGCGATACCCAATCCGGATTTCGGTTGTATCCGATCCTGCGAATGAAAAATCTGAAGTTTTTTACGAGAAAATTTGAATTTGAAATTGAAGTCATCGTGAAGGCAGCTTGGGCAGGAATTCCGGTTAAAAATGTTCCGATTCAGGTTTTGTATGATGAATCGGAAAGGGTTTCGCACTTTCGGCCATTTAAAGATTTTACGAGAATCAGCTTGCTGAATACTTGGTTGGTTTTCCTTGCGTTAATTTATTATAAACCAAAAAGTTACTTTAATTCGTTTAAAAAAAAAGGATTTAAGCGATTCTTTTTAGAAGACTTACTTCAAAGCCAAGATTCCAATACCAAAAAAGCCCTTTCGGTTGCTTTGGGTGTTTTCATCGGGCTTTCTCCTTTTTGGGGATTTCATACGATTTTGGCGCTTTCGCTTGCTTTTATATTGAGATTGAACAAATTAATTGCTTTTGCTTTTTCCAACGTCAGTCTGCCACCCTTGATTCCATTGATCATTTATATTTCGCTGAAAACCGGCGGATTTATTTTGGGCAGTAAACCACTTCCTCCTTTTCGTTGGGATGCTTTGGAGTCTTATAAAGAATTCGTAAGTCAACATTTGTTGCAATACATAGTTGGAAGTTTTACGGTTGCAATACTTGGTGCCATAATTTTCGGATCAGGCACTTATTTCCTATTGGGATTGAGAAGAAAAAACCAAAATTCCTTATCCAATTCCTAAAAAAATGGAATAAAAAAACCCGACCAAAAGCCGGGTTCTCAGATTAGTTAGAAATCTATTTATCAGTTGATATACCCTACGACCTGATAAGCTCTCTTGCCGTAGTATCGAACTTTTTGGTACAATACGCCAAAGTATTCGTAATATCTTTCGCCGTTGATATAAACTCTCTCATAATCCGCCGGTAAAGCATAAACAATGGCGCCAATCGGAGGTTGAACTACATAATAGTTGTTATTGTACCAGTTATAAAAAGTTCCGTTATAGTGGTAGTAATGGTTTCCGCCAATGTAGATATTGGTATAACCCATCGGCAATGTGTGAACGTAAAATCCAACCGGAGCCATCACTCTCATATAGTGGTTGTTGTGCCATTGGTAATAATATCCGTTGTCGATGTAATAATAATGGTTATTGTAATTCACTTTGTGAAAATTCGCATTGTTATTATTGTGATAAATCACTCTTCGCGCCGCACCACTATCAAATTTTACTGAATTTCGGTTGTAAGTTCTTGCCTGCGGCTGATTTTCCACACGAATTGTTCTATTCTCAGTATTTCTTACCGATTGGCTGCCGTTATTTGCACGAACCGGAGTTGAATTGGAACGAACCGATTCATTTCTTACCGAAGAATTATTCCGAACAGTATTTGAATTCGAATTGTTTCGGACGTTGGTTGAATTTGAATTATTTCGAACTGAATTATTCTGCGTCGCTCTTACTGGCTGATTCTGTGTTGCCGACTGATTGTTTCGCACAGATGAATTCTGATTGGAACGTATAGTTTGATTCGTTCCGGTTGATTGGCGAACCTGTGTTGAATTGCCTGAACGAACAGACGAATTAGTTGTGGTCGCTTTTTCAGACCCGCTTCTCACGGTGTTTCCGGATGTTGATCTAACTTGTGCATCCATTACAGCGGTTCCCGCCATAATCATCAATGCTCCTAAAAAGAATCTAACTGAGTTCATAATTATAAGATTTGAGTAGTATATGCCAAATTCCGTGCTAAAACTTTGCGTTTACAAATCGTTAACAAAGTCAGAACCTTTCAAATGGTTTCAATCCCTCTATTGATAAGTCTTTCTACTAATTCAAACAAAAATCCCGTTAAGACAACTTAACGGGATTTGATTATTCTGATTTACGAATTTCTAATTCTGAGCTTGTTGCTTTTTGATCAGATTCAGTGCAGAACCTGCTTTGAACCATTCAATCTGAGCCGCGTTGTAAGTATGATTGGCTTTGACTACATCTTTGGTTCCATCTGCATGAACGAACTCCAAAGTCAATGGTTTGTTCGGAGCAAATTCAGTTAAATCGATGAAGTTAATGGTATCGTCTTCCTGGATTTTGTCGTAATCTTCTTTGTTGGCAAACGTAAGTCCAAGCATTCCCTGTTTTTTCAGGTTGGTTTCGTGGATACGTGCAAAAGAACGTACCAAAACCGCTGCCACACCCAAATGTCTCGGCTGCATCGCTGCGTGCTCACGTGAAGAACCTTCACCGTAGTTTTCGTCACCCACCACAATAGTCGGAACGCCCGCTGCTTTGTAAGCTCTTGCTACATCTGGCACCGCACCGTATTCGCCTGTCAAAGTATTTTTAACTTTATTGGTTTCCTGATTGAATTCGTTGACAGCACCTGTCAGGGTATTGTTTGAAATATTATCCAAATGACCACGGAAACGCAACCAAGGACCCGCCATAGAAATATGGTCGGTGGTACATTTACCATAAGCTTTGATTAATAATTTCGCACCCATGATGTTTTGTCCGTTCCAAGCCGGGAAGCTTTCCAATAATTGAAGACGCTCTGAATCCTCCTTTACAATAACCTGTACCGAAGAACCATCTTCTACCGGCGCCTGATATCCCGGATCTTCTGCATCAAAACCTCTTTCCGGCAACTCTTCTCCCACCGGTGGATCCAGTTTTACCTCTTCTCCGTTTTTATTGGTCAAAGTATCGGTAATCGGATTGAAATCCAGACGACCCGAAATCGCGATTGCCGCCACCATTTCAGGTGAAGTTACAAATGCATAGGTATTTGGGTTTCCGTCAGCACGTTTTTTAAAGTTTCGGTTAAACGAGTGAACGATGGTATTTTTCTCTTCTTTGTCGGCTCCTTCTCTGTCCCACTGACCAATACAAGGTCCGCAGGCATTGGTAAAGATAACCGCATCCAAATCATTGAAAGGTTGCAAAATTCCGTCTCTTTCCGCTGTATAGCGAACTTGTTCAGAACCCGGATTGATACCAAAACTTGCTTTGGTCACAAGCCCTTTGTCCACCGCTTGTTTAGCAATCGAGGCAGCTCTTGAAAGGTCTTCGTAAGAAGAGTTTGTACAAGAACCGATCAATCCCCATTCTACCGTCAAAGGCCAGTCGTTGTTTCCGGCAACTTCTTTCATTTTGGAAACCGGTGTCATCAAGTCGGGTGTAAAAGGTCCGTTCAGTCTTGGTTCCAATTTATCAAGGTCGATGACAATTAGTTCATCGTAATATTTTTCAGGATTTTCATAAACTTCTTTGTCTGAACGAAGATAATCTCTGAATCCATTAGCCAACTCGGCAACATCACTTCTGTCAGTTGCTCTCAGGTAACGTTCTGAAGCATCGTCATACGCGAAGATCGAAGTCGTTGCCCCGATTTCAGCACCCATATTACAAATGGTTCCTTTTCCGGTTGCAGAAAGGCTTTCGGCTCCATCACCGAAATATTCCACAATGGCTCCGGTTCCGCCTTTTACGGTCAATAATCCGGCTACTTCCAGAATTACGTCTTTTGGAGAAGACCATCCGTTTAATTTTCCGGTTAATTTAACTCCGATTAATTTTGGCATTTTCAATTCCCAGGCCATTCCTGCCATCACGTCCACCGCATCGGCTCCACCTACTCCAATCGCAACCATTCCCAGTCCACCGGCATTTGGTGTATGTGAATCCGTTCCGATCATCATTCCACCTGGAAACGCATAATTTTCCAAAACTACCTGGTGAATAATTCCAGCACCGGGTCTCCAGAAACCAATTCCGTATTTGTTGGAAACTGATTCAAGGAAGTTAAATACTTCCGATGATTTATTGATTGCGTCTTGTAAGTCAATTTTCGCACCTACTTTTGCCTGAATCAAGTGATCACAGTGAACCGTCGAAGGAACAGCTGTTTTTACTTTTCCGGCTTGCATAAATTGCAAAAGTGCCATTTGTGCGGTTGCATCCTGCATGGCTACACGATCGGGAGCGAAATCAACGTAAGATTCGCCACGTGTGTAAGCTTCGGTTGCCACACCATCAAACAAGTGTGAATAAAGTATTTTTTCTGAATAAGTCAAAGGACGTCCTACCACATTTCTTGCAGCATCTACGCGTTCTCTCATGTGAGAATAAACTCCTTTGATCATGTCGATATCAAATGCCATAAACGTTTAATTTTAGTTAAAAAATCCCCTTCTGAAAAGGAGTACAAATTTACCCTTTAATTAAACATTTTTCAGAACATTCTCAATTCAAATTAATTATTGCCTTATAATTTAGAACGATTATAAAGAAATCCGTAAGGAATCTGAGAATTTAATAAAGAATCATCAATTAAATTAATTATTTCGCAAACCAACCTTTTTAAATTTATTCGCATCTTTATAATCAGAAGAAAAAAGCAACTTGAAAGAAGTGGAATTCATAAAGGGGTGCAAACGCCGTGACCGTAAGGTGCAGAAACTGCTGTACGAGCAATACAGCGCGCGGTTTTTTGGAGTTTGTAAACGTTATATGAAAAATGTAGAATTGGCGGAAGATGTCTTGGTCAAAGGATTTTTAAAAGTTTTTGATCACATTGATTCTTTTGAAGGAAAAGGAAATTTTGAAGGTTGGATGCAAAGGATTTTCATCAATGAATGCCTGATGGAACTTCGCAAGAAAAATGATTTTACAGTGTATTTGGAAACTTCAAACATCCAGCCCAAAAGAGATGCAACGGCTTTGGAAAATTTATATGAACAAGACATTCTGAAATTGCTTGATTTTCTGCCAACCGGTTGCCGGACGGTATTTAACCTTTATGTAATCGAAGGATATAAACACAGCGAAATTGCCGAAAAACTGAAGATTTCCGAAGGAACTTCAAAATCCCAGCTCAATCTGGCAAAAGAGAAATTGAAAGTATTGTTGAACGAATATGGAATTACCCAAAATAAATCGGTATGAGTACAAATGATCCCATAGAAGATATGTTTCGGGACAACCAACACGGATTGGATGAAAAACCGCGGGATTTGATTTGGGATCGAATCGAAGAACGACTGGACGAAAAATCCGTTCAGAAAAAGAAAATCCAGTGGTGGAAATATGCCACAGCAGCTTCTCTGATTATGGGAATGATGATCGGAATCTGGGCATTGCTGAACAACCCTGAACCTGTTTCCCAAATGGAGTCTGCACCCATTGTTTATGAAGCGCCAGAAGAAATAAATGAAGAAAACGCATCGGAAATTCTGGATAAATTGGAGGAAAACAATCAATCAGTGGTCATTCGTGAAGAGAAAAAATTGGCACCGGAAATCATCGAGAATGAACTGGAAAACAAACCCCAACAAATCGAATTAAAACTTCCCGAATCCATGAAATCAGAAGCGGTTTACGACATCGCACCCATGGAAGAAGTTTCCACTACACCCGTAATGGCAAGAGCAAAAATTTCAGAAGAAAGCGAGGGGATTGCGATTTCCGCCAAAAAAGAAAGCAAAGCAATTTCTCAAAATCCTTCTCAAACGGAACTTTCTGTAAGGGAAGATATGAGGAGATTGGGGAATATGGACAAATCAGAAGTTTTTTATGAAAAAACTCTATCGGACTCTACCATAGTCAATCAATTTTATGTCAAAACATCCACTTCTGACCTTAAATATAAACAGATTTCCAAAAAAAATGATTCTCTTATTTATTCAAATTCTACTATTAAATATCCGAGTGAAATCATTTTCATTCAAACCATTAAAGATATAAAAGTCGAATTTAAAGGAGATAAAAACTACAAAAACTCCCAAGAAAGCAAAGAAATTCAGAAATATGTAAATGAAAACAAAGAATGGATTTTCAATCAAATTGCCATTGACTGAGTCGGAACAAAAACTTTGACAAAGTTCTCTTCACTACGAATAAAACTTTGTCAAAGTGGTTCTTGGAAATCTATCCTTTGTATCGTTTGATTTTCTCACGGATTTCTTCCAATCCTAAATTGTGCACACTTCCCAAATGCGAAGTTTGAAATTCCTTGTGCGGTACGTAATTTCCTTCGTCCACCGAAATTCCTACAATCCGATAGGCATCGCGAAAAGAAGTTCCGGTTTGCAACAAATGATTGATATTTTCAACGGTATAAATCGAGTCGTATTTTTCCTGCTCCATAAATCCTTCGGTAATTTGAATTTGCGGCAGAGCAAAAATCAAAATATCGAGAATATCATTGAACTGAACCATAGGTTCAAATAAAATTTCCTTTAAAATCTGAAAATCACGGTGGTATCCGCTTGGCAAATTATTGATAGTCAAAATGATATCATTTGGCAATCCTTGCAAACGATTGCAATGCGCACGTGTCAATTCAAAAACATCGGGATTTTTTTTGTGCGGCATAATGGAAGAACCGGTTGTCATTTCCTTGGGCAATTTCACAAATCCCATGTCCTGACTGTTGTACATCACCAAATCATACGACATTTTGG
>JAEWHB010000155.1 GCA_023388015.1 Bacteroidota bacterium | reverse complement strand
CGGGGAATATAAAAAAGGAAAGAATTATCTGATTTATAAAATCGTTTATTCTTTTGTGGAAAATGTTTTGAAAAACGATTTGAAAATGGCGGAAAATTCGGAATTCGTGATTCATTCGCTCGAACAGCAAGCAAATGTTGATTTCCGTTTGGCGAACGGTCGTGAAGTCCAAATTGGCGGGATCATCGACCGGATTGATTCCGTAAACGGGCGAAAAAGGATCATCGATTATAAAACCGGATTTGTGGACGAAAAAGCGTTGAATATTAATTCAGAAAAGCTAATGAAAGTTTTTACCGAGAATAAATTTTCATTGCCTTTGCAACTTTTGCTTTATGCCGAAATGTTTTTCCGAAATGCTGAAAATCAATTTGTTCAGTTTGGAATTTATCCTTTGAAATATCCGAAAAAAGGAGTAATTCCTTTGAAAATCGATAAAGAATTTGAGTTTGATAATGAAATTTTAAATTGGATTGATCAGCCGTTGAGCGGATTGATTGAGGAAATTCTAAATCCCGAAATTCCCTTCACACCGGTTCGCGAAATGGTCGAGTCGGATTAATTTTTCAATTAATTATCTTTACATCCGAAATCAAATCCAGCTATGCCGAAAACAATTGCGCTTTTGTACCACGAAGTCATCGATGATTATTCCGAGTCGGGTTTTCAGAACAAGGATAATTTGGCGTATATGCACAAAACCGAAGTTTTCAGAAAGCATTTGGAAATTTTTAAAAATCATTTGAATTCGGGGAATTCCAAGGTTGAAAATCATCTTTTTACTTTTGATGATGGTGGGATTTCCAATTTAAAATCGGCGCGGATTCTGGAAGAAAATGATTGGAAAGGAATTTATTTCATTACCACAAAACGCATCGGAACATCCGGGTTTTTAGCCGAAAACGACATCAGAACTTTACACGAGAATGGACATATCATCGGTTCGCATTCGCATACACATCCGATGATTTTCAGGACTTTGACCTATGCGCAAATGTTGGAAGAATGGAAGGTTTCAAAAGGAATTTTAGAAGATATTCTGGGTGAAGAAATTTTACATTGTTCTGTCCCGGGCGGTGATTCTGATTTGAAAACGTATGAGTCGGCTGTGGAAGCCGGATTTCGATATATTTTTGATTCCGAGCCGATTGTGGAAACGAGAAAGCTTCAAAATGCAGATATTTTCGGGCGATTCAGTGTGAAAGCTCAGACGAGCGATCAGCAATTTTTAGAAATGCTTACTTTGAAAAATCTGTCGAGTTTGCAAAGAAACCGAAAGATTAAAGGAAAGATTAAAAAGTTGATTTTTCCGATTCATCAATACATTCAAAACCGTAAAAATGAATAAGCCGATTCGCGTTGTTTGCCTTTTCGGCACCGGAATTATTTTCGATAAAACCCTGAGTGTTTTATTGGAAAAGGACGTGAATTTGGTGGGTGTTGTGAATGCGAATAAACATCAAAAAGGTGTCGATTTTTCCTATCTTAAAATTGCCGGAAAAAAGTATGGATATTGGAAAGTTTTTCTGCAAATTTTAGGTCGGATTTATTATAAAATTTTAAACGGAAAAAAGGACCGTGAAATCTTTCATCAGATTTATAATTCCGAAGAAATTCATTCCATTATTGAAAATTACAGTTTCGAAACCCATCAGACCGATGATTATGGAAAGCCCGAAACTTTGGAATTCATAAAATCCCTTCAGCCGGATTTGTTGTTGGTGCATACGGGCTATTGGGTGGGTAAAAAAGTCCGGGATTTGGTAAATGGAAAAGTCATTGGCGGTCATCCCGGAATTACGCCGGATTATCGGGGTGTTCATTCGCCGTTTTGGGCGGTTTTCAATGGCGAACCGGAAAAAATCGGTTATACGGTTTTTTGGCTGGACAGTGGAGTGGACACAGGAGATATTCTACATCAGGACAGAGTTTCGGTGGAAAAAGGCGATAGTTATTTTACGTTGAGTTGGAAGGGAATGGTTGGAATTGCGGAAAATCAAGCGAGAATTATCAAAGAAATGGAAAAGGGATTGGAGCCGAAAGCCCGGAAAGTAGGAGAAGTGGACGAGAAAACGAATTATAATCATCCGACGATTTTTCAGTATTTGAAATACAAGAGGATGCAGAAGGAAGTGAGGTAGAGGGTAATTAATTGGACGGAACTTTGACAAAGTTATCTTCACAACGCATAAAACTTTGTCAAAGTTAAATTAGGTCATTCAATTATTTAGTCATTCATTCATTCATTCATTCATTCATTCATTCAATCTCCGGTTTCCAGAATACTTCTTTAAAATTTATTATTTTATCATTTTCGATTTTAATTCCTTCGTTTTCAAGCAATTGATTCATTAAATCAGGAGGTGAGAAATGGTGTTTTCCGGTGAGGAGTCCGTTTCGGTTGACGACGCGATGAGCAGGAACATCGGGATGGTTTCCCGCGTTGTTCATAGCGTAGCCAACCATTCGAGCAGACCCTTTCCGACCGATGAATTCTGCGATAGCGCCATAGGAAGTTACTTTTCCAAATGGAATTTTTCGGGTGACTTCATAGACTTTATCATAAAAAGATTCTTCCTTGGCTGCCATCTAAACGATTTGTTTGTAAATTTAGACATTAATCCTATTTATTTTCTGAATGAAGAATGAAATTGTGATCAACGCGATAAGGACGAGACCGAGGTTTAAGATTGTTTCAAAGATGTCGGCCGGGGAATTTTCAGAAAAAGTAAATATTCATCTCAAAAACCGGAGTAAGGTTTTGAGCGGTTTTTGCAATACGGAAGTTGGAAGAATTAGTGTTATTCAGGATCAGGATAAATATTGGGCGCCTCAATTGGAATTAAGAATAGAAAAAGATCCGGATAAACCGTCCAAAATCACGATCAGAGGTGTATTTGGTCCGCGTACTTCGATCTGGACATTTTTTATGTTTTCTTATGGTTTGGGTGGTGCTATTATGCTCACAACCGGCTTGTATGGTTGGATTGAATTGGCATTGGGAATCGGGAGTTTTTGGGTTTGGACCAATTTAATCGGTTTGATTTTGATCATTGGACCGTATGTTTCTTCCTTTGTAGGAAAAAGAATCGCCCGAAACCATGTTGATTTGCTCCGGGCGTTTATTGAAAGGGTTTTGGTGGAGGAAAAAGTTCTCCGTTAAAACTTCATTTATTTCAAAGAAACCGTTACACCTGCATTTACACCAACTGTATAAGGATTGTACTTCTCAATATCGTTGACTGGATTGATTAAATATTTAAAATTGGGTTCAACATTGATTTGAATATTTTCCATGATATTCATATCAAACTTTAATCCGGCATTTGCACTAAAAGTTGTTTTGTTAAGATTATCTGCCTTGCCAAGTTCTTCGGTGTAATCATCGGTATGCGCATAAATTTTATTTTTGGAAAGTAACCAGGTACTTCCACCTCCGGTTGCACTGATTCCTATAGAATTGGTTTTAACAAGAGAAACTTCAGCTTCAATCGGAATTTCGATGTATTGGGATTGTTGCTGGATGTTTCCTTCTAAAGTTGCGTAATTAAGCTCGCCATTTAACACATCTGCAGACAAATTATTTCCAATTCGCAGTTCACCGTTGTAGTTTATATTGTCTTGGAAATTTCTATTAATCGAAGATGAAAGAGAATTGTTTTGGACATTTGCTACCAAAGGAACATTTTTAGTAATTTGCTCAAATCCCGTAACTGTTACACCTGTTCGGATTTTAACTCTTGAGTTCAAAGCATATGCTCCCTTGATTCCATAGGAAAGTGTTACATTATTTTCAGTTTTGTATTGGCCCATTTCGTCTGCCAGCATGGAGTTTCCAACAAAGGAATTTAATGCCATGGGAGATACAAATCCGGAAATATGGAACCGGTCAAATTTGATTTTCTTTTTTAAATCTTTATTTGACTTTTTCTTCTTGACTGCTTTAGAATTTAAAGCAATCAACTCCTTATTCTCCTTCTCAAGTTCATCCAAGAGAGGATTTGAAAATGGATTTGGTTTCGAATTTTGATTTGTTGCTGCTAAATTATTAGAATTCCATACAGGTAATTTCCACACTGAATCCTCAGATTTAGTGGGATTATTTTCATCTAAATTGTTTAAAGGATTGAAGAAAGTTGAATTATTTTCATGTATGTGTTTTTGATTAATGTTAGAATTGCTTACAATAAACGTAATTTTCTCCTTGTCAGTCAGTATTGAATTATTATTTTCAACATGCTGATTATTAGTCGACTCAGGGTTTGTTGTGTTAGTTTCATTTGGTTTTGAATCCGAATCCAACTCCAACTCCTTTTCAATAAAACTCTCATGATTTGTTACAACAGATTCATTAGAATTAGGATTTAATGCAGGATCTGATTTTGAATCAAGAGCATCAAAAATATAAGCACCGCCTACCGTAAACAATGCCAATGCTGCAATGCCTGAAAACTGAACCCAAAGAGGAAAGAAACGTTTCTTCTCTTTTTTTGGAATATGATTTTGAATAAACTCCCATGCGCCTGCGGGAGGTTCTTGGGGTACATCCAATTTGGATTTAAAATACTTGTCAATTAAATTTCTCATTTTGACATTATGTTTATTTCACTATTTTTTTTTATCAAATCTTTTAATTTCTCTCTGGCTCGAGATAAATTAGATTTTGAAGTTCCAACGGAAATCTTCAATAAATCAGCAATTTGTTGGTGCGAATAACCTTCAATTGCATAAAGGTTGAACACTTGCTGATAACGGTCTGGTAATGCCCGTACAAATTCTAGAAGGTCAGCATAATTATATTCTTCCGATTCAAGTTCCATTTCATCTGAATTTTCATCGGCAATTATTTCTTCATTAATAATATAGAGGTGATTTTTTCCGCGATGTCTTTCAATGCATGTATTTACCATGATTCTTTTTAACCATCCTTCAAATGATCCTTCAAACCGAAATTGATTTATTTTGTTGAAAATCATGATAAACCCATCCTGAAATACATCTTGAGCATCTTCATAAGAATTTGTGTAACGTAAACAAACAGAAAATAATACGGAAGAATATTTTTTGTAAATATCTTCCTGCGCATTCCGCTGTTTTTTCTGGCATTGGCGGATTAATATTTCCAGATTCTCATCCAAGTATGTTATTTAAGGAATTTCTATTTTATGGATAATGAATTGAGGTTCATCATTCTCATTATTACCCGACCAAAATCTAAACGTATAGTTGCCACTCTCTTCCGGTTTAAACTGCAATAAATTGGAGCTTACCTGTTGGATTTCTTGGCAAGGTCCATTTTGGATATTGGAGGTAATAACCGTAATGGTTCGCTCTTTGCCTGCAATTTGATAATCATAATCAAAAAACACTTCACATTCATTATTACGAGTAAAAAAAGTCGTAATCTCCGTTACCATACGTGCCGGACGTATTTCGCCTATATGAACACTGTCAATAGGTGCATTTTTATATTCAACTCTGGCAACCGGCTCGTCATCTAAACAGGCATTGAAAAAAAAGCCAGAGAAAGCCAGTACCGCCATCCATTTAATATTCTTCATAAATTTAACCCTTAATCCTTTTAAGTACAGACGAAAAAAAAAACAAAAGGTTGCGTTAAGAATTAAGATTTCAGAAAGTTACAAATTATTTTTTATCCAATAAATCGGGACGGCGAATTTTTGTGCGTTCGATGGCATTCTGATGACGCCATTCTTCAATTTTAGCAAAATCGCCTGACAATAAAATATCGGGAACCTTTAAACCTTTGTATTCCGATGGTCGGGTATAAACTTCGGGAGCCAATAAATCATCCTGAAAAGAGTCGGAGAGGGCAGAGGTTTCATCATTGAGAACGCCCGGAAGCAGTCGTATGATGCTGTCGGCAAGAACCGCTGCCGCAAGTTCACCTCCACTCAAAACGTAATCCCCGATGGAAATTTCGCGGGTAACAAATAAATCGCGCACGCGCTGATCCACGCCTTTGTAATGTCCGCAAAGCATAATGATATTGCCTTTGAGTGAAAGTTCGTTGGCAATGTTTTGATTGAGCGTTACCCCGTCGGGTGTGAGATAAATGATTTCATCATAATCTCTTTCGGATTGTAATTTTGAAATGCATTTATCGATAGGTTCGATCATCATAACCATTCCGGCGCCGCCACCGTACTGATAATCATCGACTTGTTTGTAGTTGCCAAGCGAATAATCTCTGAGGTTGTGCAAATGAACTTCTACGAGTCCTTTGTCCTGAGCACGTTTCAGGATGGAAGCCTCAAACGGGCTTTTGAGTAATTCGGGTAAAACGGTGATGATGTCTATGCGCATAATGGCGCAAAATTAGGAATTTGTTTTGAGTTAGAAATTCTTATTCCATTCGTTTTACGGGTTC
>JAEWHB010000088.1 GCA_023388015.1 Bacteroidota bacterium | reverse complement strand
CCATATTTTACCGGCATTGCCACGCAAAAAAGTAAAAAACAGCTGATGAATTCAGCAATACAAAATATGTCAAATATTTTTTTCAGTGACTTCTCGTCCATCTTCAGATTTTTGGCAAAGATATCTTGCAGGTAACTACTATCCAAATCATTAAATCTTATATTTGTCAGCGTTGTAAAATTAACACTGATGAAATTTTTATTTTCCGTCTGCTTCGTCTTTTTCATTTCAACTATTATTTCGGCTCAGACACGTGACCTTGAAACGCTTGCAGAGGGCGACATGGTATATGCCGACATTCTTTATGATTCCGATTACAATCTTTACGGATATATTTACTTTTTTGATCAAGGGAAAAAAGATGCGCAAAACAAACAGTTCGAATATATTTTGCTCGACCGAAACCTCAACAAAGTTGCAAACGGAACCTATAACGAGAAATTTTTTAGTGGCGTGGAATCTGATTTTTTCGACTGCACATTTATGGGCGACCATATCATTTTCTCCAAATATTTTGTTCGAAAACAAGAGGTTCTCTTGACCTATAACAGAATTATTTCGTTGAAAGACAATACAGTATCAAACGAATTCATTTATGAAAACGAAACTTTTCAGGATTTAAATGTCACGACTGATGAATTGAAAAAAGATTATCGAAAAGCAGAATCCATCAATATTACTTACGCATTCAACCACAAAGATTTAAACGGATTTTTTGTAACTGAAAACAACAAAAAACGTAAAAATTCACATCAGGACAAAGACCTGAAAATCTTCGGGACTGACAAGCAATTAAAGTGGGTATATGTTTACAACCCGGATGGAACAAGAAAAGACTGGAACGATTTCCGGGTGTTGAATATGAACGATGGTATGATCATTGGCGGACTGTCACATTTTGCAAATGACACTTGGATAGACAATTTCAAAGTGGTGGGACTGGCAATGGATACGGGCGAAAAACTGTTTGAATACGAACTTGAAAATAAGAATTCAACCTATAGCCACACCGTCAACATCCGTTATTTTGGTGATAAAGTATTTATCGTTGGAAATTACAGTCCTTACTCAAAAGATGATTTCAACTGGCAGAAAAATCTGGGCGTTTATTCCATAACACTTGATAAAAAGGGAAATGAACTCTCCAAAAAGTACCATCCATGGTCTGAAATCGCCGTTAATCTGAATGCCAATAAATATGGCGTGGTTGAAAAAGGCTATTATTTATCGCCTATGAGGTTCTACATCCTGAAAGATGGTTCATTTTCCTATCTGGCAGAAAAATTCAAAGGCGTAAATTCCAATTACACTTCTACCAAATCCTTGGATTTTGTTTTGTTTAATTTTGATGGAAACGGCAACTTCAAAGAGAATTTTGTAATTGAGAAAGACAAAACCAAAGCTGTAAAAAATGATTATTTGTTTCACCAATATATTAAAGACAATTCCGGAGTCGTTTTCTTTTTCCGTGATTATAAAAAAGATGATGAAACCCGTGACAAAAACTGGGTTTTGGGAATCAATACCATCATAAACGGAGCCTTCAAACAAGAAATAATTCCTATGTCATCAGATGAATTCTTTATCCATCCAATTCCAGCTAAAGAAGGTTACATATTGCTTCGCGAATTCAACATAAAAAGTAAATTTGATCAAATCCGATTGGAAAGATTGAACTACTAAACGCCCGATTCAGCGTAAAACTCGGCGATATTTTTCAGTTCGTCCAAACTTAAATTCCACATAAAACTCAGAAACTGCTGGTAACTTTCTGATTGCTCTTGCGGATTAACTGTATCCAGATAACGGTTGAGGCGATATTGTTTCCGTGCTTCATAAATTTTCTCAAAATTCTTTCCAAGCCAATATTTGTAGTATTTCGCGTCGACTCCTTCTTCCAGTTTGAGTAGTGTAACAAAGATCGCCAATCCATAATGTTTGAGAAAATACATATTGGGTACTTCTTCCAATTCCGCAATTTTTTGGAGTTCTTTGAATTCCTCACTTGCTTCCTTGACGTCTTCTATCGATGAAAGTTTAGGGAATTCCTTTTGCAAAAACTCAATTCTTTCAACAGCTTCAGGATGTGAGGCGATCGAATCTTTGTTGAATTTTTCTACAAATTTCGAATAATCATATCCTGAAAAATCTTCCATTTCCAACCAGGTTTCGTCAAATTTCTGAGTAGGAAGGTCAAAATATTTTTGATAAACATCAACGGATAAACCCGTTGGTTTTATGGTGTCGAAACGTTGCAGGAGTCTGAATGCATTTACAAACTCATCGTCTTTAAACCGAGTATTCTGATAGTATTTAAATCCCAGCGAATCTGCTTCTATTTCATGAGCTCTCCTCATATTTCCTACTTCGTACAAAAGATTTTGCATGAGTTCAAAGGCATGTTGGTGCCGGCCATATTGCTGTTGTTTGATGGTTCTGATTTTTGAGCGATATTTCCCCGCTATATCCTCGTCAATTTGTTTAATCTGACTTTTTAAAACATGTTGGAGCACATTGTGCGCAATTTCATGTGAAATAATTGAAGCGAGTTGATCCTCGTTTTCAAGAAACTTAAAACTTCCCATATTCATCACCAATGTTCCGTCCGGAAGTGCGTAAGCATTAATATTGGGATATCTTGATAATAAAATCCGAAGGTTTTTGGGTATTTCAGGATTTTTGGCTTGCAATTCAGCGATAATACCGTCAAGCATTTTTTGGAAACGGCTGTCTTTTACAAAGTTTCCATCGTTTATTTCTTCAATAAATTCTTCCTGAAAGCCACTGAATGCATTGACTAGTTCGTTTTTCTTCTTTCCGGAATATTCTGATTTCAATCTGATGTTGAAGTTCTTGAAAATCGTTTCGTATTTTGATTTTAATTCCAAACGAAAAGTTTCATCGGCCGTGTCAATAGGTGTATAATCCTGTGAAAAACCATTGATAAAAAACATTACCAAAATGCCCGAAAAAAAAGATTTAAAGTTCAAAAAACTCATATCAAATCATCATAAACGTGAAAAGTGTATATACCATTAAAATCAGGAGAATGAAAAAGGAATTAATCCAAAAAAGCATAAAACTTTTGAGTCTTGAAACTGCTTTGCTTTCTCCATAAACTCTGCTGTGCGCCCTGAAAAAATAGAAAAACGCATAACCACCTGAAATTAAATTTACAAATAAGGAAATCAATGTAAATATATTTTCCAAAGAGGGAATCAAAAGAGAAATACTCGTCGTCATCCAACTCACTAAAATGTTGAAAGTGATCAACACCAAAAGAAAGGAAAAATAATAAAGCGTGAAAATTCCATGGTCATAGTAAAGCCACTTCTTTTTGCTATGAAACAACCAGAGGAAGAAGGCAAAAAACGGAAGGTAAATGAAGAGCGCTTTGGATAAATTATGGCTTAATTTTTCCAAAAATATGCTAGAAACATTTTCTCCCTTTTCCACTTCTCTTTCTCGGAATTCAATCAGTTTTTTGAATAGTTTCTTAGAAGCCCATCCCATTCTGTCCTCTTTTGGCAATGAATTGTGAATGGAATCAAACTGCGCGACAGACTTTATATTTTTATATTTCCCTACATTAAATCCTTGATGATTTTCTTTGAAAAACCTACCATCCTCTTCGCTCATATCTATCCCCAAAGCCGAATTTTCCACCTCAGCAGAATCCGGTAAAGCAGGGTTCATATTTTCTTCAATCGCCTTCAAAGCCTGCGCATAAATCCCGTATTCCAAACCAGTCAGCTTTTTACTTTCAGGCAATGCAGATTGAAGCGAATCCAACTGCTGAATTGTTTTGATGTTATGGACGCCAGCGACCTCAATCCCTTCAAAATCATTGGTGGGTGTTTCTGAAATAAGTGCGGACTCATTTTCTGATCGGTCAAAATCAGGCAGAATAAAGGGAATAAAAAAGGTTACAAAACTCACAAAAATGTAGAGTTTCACAGGCGGCATATAGGTTTTCCGTTTGCCATCCAGATAATCTCTGATGATTTTCCCGGGCTTGCGCGTCAAGGTTTTCATCGTTTTCCAGAAACCGCTGTCATAATGGACAAAATCTTCTGCGAAATGTGAAAAAAGATAATGAAAAGAAGGCCGATTGATGGAATTTTCTTGTCCGCATTTAGGACAAAATCTATGCAAAACGAATGACCCGCAATTCAGACAATTCTTTTCTTTTCTAAGTTTATGATGGGACATCTGGTAGTAGAATTTCTACCAAAAATAAACTATTTATCCGAAAACTTTGTTTCTGAACAATAAAACAATTGCGCCTCCTACGGTAATAGCCGAGTCGGCAACATTGAAAATGTAGGAAAAGAATTCAAAATGCTTTCCTCCTATTCCGGGAATCCAGTCCGGCCAGGTAAATTCAAACAGCGGAAAGTAAAACATATCCACCACACAACCTTTTAAAAATCCTGAATACCCTTGAAAATTGGCTTCGGAAATTCCCGAATAACCGTCCCAGCCACCACGTTCGGCATTCCAGACAAGGCCTGTATCGAAAATCATTCCGTAAAAAAGACTGTCCACAAGATTGCCGATGGCGCCGGCAAAAACGAGTGCCATTCCTACTTTGAAATAATTATTGTTGTGAATTTTTACATTTTCCCAAATGTACCAACCGATACCGGCAATGAGAAAAATCCGCAAAACCGATAAAAGCATTTTCCCGGTCAGACCACCGAATTCAGCTCCATAAGCCATCCCGGGATTTTCTACAAATTTCAGTTGAAACCATTCCCATCCAAAGACATATATGCCTTCGTTCAGATGGAAATTGGTTTTTATGTAAAATTTGGAAATCTGATCAATCAGTAAGACAATCAGAACAATAATTCCTACTTTCTTCAAAACCTCTGATTAGCGTTGCATATTTTTGGCTTCGATGCTCAAAGTCGCGTGTGGAACCAATTTCAATCTTTCTTTGTTGATTAATTTTCCGGTTACGCGGCAGATTCCGTAGGTTTTGTTTTCAATTCGGATCAATGCATTTTTCAAATCACGAATGAATTTTTCCTGACGCGCTGCCAACTGGGCATTCTGCTCTTTGCTCATCGTTTCAGAACCTTCTTCAAAGGCTTTAAACGTCGGCGAAGTATCGTCCGTTCCATTGTCAAGTCCGTTCATAAAAGTTTCTTTGATCAGCTCATAATCACGCTCTGCTTTCTGTAATTTTTCCTGTATGATCTGACGGAATTCTTCTAATTCTGCGTCAGAATATCTTGTTTTTTCTTCTGTTGTTGACATAGTTTTAAATTTTAGAAATCGAAATTTCGGTTACTAAATCATCTATCTCTATTTGGATACCGCCCTCTACTTCTGACTGAATCTTCAAATCATCTGTGAGCGTCTCCGAACAAATATAATCTTTATTTTGAATTATTGCGTTTTCTAATTGTTCATCTTTCTTAACAATTACTTTAATTCGGTCCGTAAGTTCAAAATCCT
>JAEWHB010000066.1 GCA_023388015.1 Bacteroidota bacterium | reverse complement strand
GCCAATGTTGTTGAGGTTTGTGATTTCGGATGAAAGCTTTTATTTTTTTGGACACTACATTTTGTCCGATTGTCAGCAGGATTTCCGGTTTTAAATTCTCCAAAGTTTCCTCTTTCAGCGAATAAATCACGGAGTCGATTTTATTGAAAAACCTCTGATAATGAAGGTTGGAAGTCGTTTCTGTCAGAACCACAACCGATTCATCATCGGCCAGTTTTTTCATCCATTCGTTTAATTCTTCATCAGGAAATTGAAGTCCGATGAGAACGAGTTTTTTGGTTGCGGCATTCCATTTTTGAGCTAAATTTTCATAATCAATTTCAATCGTTTGGCTGAGCGGATTCGCAGTCTTAAATTCGTCAAACTGAATGTCAATTGTATCCTGAAATTCATACAAAGGTTCGGAAAAAGGCATATTGATATGCACCGGACCGGAATTTTGCAAGCAACTGTTGACGGCCTTTTTGATTAATCCCAGATTGTCGGTCAGGGATTGTGTGGATTCATCTTCGGTCAATTGCGTGCTGTGATAAGTATGTGCATCGAGTGTGTTTTTTTGTCGAATGGTTTGTCCATCAAAATTATCGACCAGATGTTCCGGGCGGTCGGCCGAAAGGACAATCAACGGAACATTCTGATAAAAAGATTCGGTCACGGCCGGATAATAATTCACCAATGCCGAACCTGAAGTACAGCAAACTACGACCGGTTTTCTGAGTTGTTGTGCCATTCCCAAAGCTACAAATCCCGCCGAACGTTCATCGACGATGCTATAGGTTTTAAAATCGGGATGATGCGTAAAATGTGTTGCTAAAGCGCCATTTCTTGAACCAGGCGAAAGGACGATGTGCTCAATTCCGAAGGCTTTGAAAGTTTCGGTAATCAGTTGTACGTTTAATTTTTTTGAATATTTCTTTTCCAAATCTGTCAAATTGCAACGCAAATGTAGGGGGAATTTGTTAATTGATAAATGTGTAAATTTGGCAACTATACTTTAAAACCAAACCATGATTGTAGGGAACGGATTAGTGGCAAATGCTTTCAGGGTATATGACCGGGAAGATGTTGTTTTTTTTGCTTCGGGTGTTTCGAATTCCTTGGAAACTGATCAAGCGCAATTTGATCGCGAAGAAAATTTAATCCGAAAAACAATCGAAGAAAATCCCGGGAAGATTTTTGTGTATTTCAGTACTTGCAGTATTTACGATTCCTCCAAAAATGCGAGTTTTTATGTGAACCATAAACTCAATATGGAGCATTTAGTGGCTTCTGACTGTGAAAAATATTTGATTGCGCGAGTCAGTAATGCCGTTGGAAAAGGCGGAAATCCTAATACGTTGATTAATTTTTTGGTCCAATCGATTTCGGGAAATTCGGTTGTGAAAGCGCATATTGATGCCACGAGAAACTTAATCGATGTGGAAGACGTGGTAAAAATCACGATGGAATTACTTCAGGAAAATAAAATCAACCGAATTGTCAATGTGGCTTATTTGGCTAATTATTCCATCGTTCAGATCATTGCGATTGTAGAGGAATTTTTAGGCAAAAAGGCTGAAATCGAATTGCTAAAAGCCGGACAAAGTTATTCGATTGATATTCCCGATGTTCAGAATTATTTCCGACAAAATAATTTACATGACAAGGAAAATTATTTGTCGGGGATTTTGAAAAAATACTATCAAAGCTTCCTTTCGTAACGCCATTTAAAAAGTCGGAAACCTAATTCGGTGGGCAAATTCAAGAATAAATTTCTCTTTTTTTGGTCGAATGTAAATTCAGAAGAAAAATAGTCAGAAAGGCTCAATTTGGGCGCTTTTTTCAGTCGCTTATAATTTTGTTTCCAGTAAGGAACATCGTCACGCATTGATTTCCATTGCATTTGCAAAGTAGTTTCCTTGAAGCCGATTAACTTTTTTTTGATGAGTTGTTTGCGTTTAGAATTGGTTGATTTATAAGCTTTTGTAAACCATTCGACAATGGTTTGGTGGTTTTCGAAATTGATTTTTGTTTTATTGTAAATGGTCGATGCTCCGTGCAGATAATAAAAATAAGTAACTTCTTTTAAAAAAGCTATTTTATTGATTTTAAATGCGCAATGAAAAGCCCAAAGTTCGTCTTGTGAATAAAGCCCCGGGATGAATTTTAACTCATTTTTCAAAATCCATTCGCGATTGTATAATTTATTGGGCGCAATGATTGGCCAGTCTCCTGCGACAAATCTTTCAAAAATAAAATTATTTCCTTCGTAAGCTTTTTCTGCGGCACGAATTGGAAACAACAACTTTTCCTGTCCATCAGTCGAGTCTAAGCAAATTGTTTCGCCAACGACGATGTCTGTATTTTCTTTTTCGGCCAGTTCAACCAATTTCTCGATACAATCATTTGAAATATAATCATCGCTATCGAGCATATAAATATATTTCCCGATGGAATTATCAATTCCCGTATTTCGGACAACCGATAATCCAGAATTTTTTTCGTGGTGAAGCAGTTTAATGTTCAAATCGGGATTTTCCGAAATGAATTTTTCAATAATTTCAATGCTGTTGTCGGGTGTAGCATCATTTACCAATATGATTTCCAGATTTTTATATGTCTGATTTTTCACAGACTCCAAACAACGTAAAATATAATTTTCGCATTTATAAACTGGGATATTGATGGAGACTAAAGGCATTGATTTAGATTTATAGAACAAATTGATTTTGACTAAATAATTTGGCAAATCCAACTATCAAGGATTGCTTGACAACTCGATTTTGAACGAAATTAAACCTTAAAAAAATCCCGATACCAATCCACAAATTTATTGATTCCTTCTTGTATGGTCGTTTCGGGTTTATAATTCAAATCCCGGATTAAATCAGAAACATCAGCGTAAGTTGAAGGTACA
This sequence comes from Bacteroidota bacterium, assembly GCA_023388015.1. Lineage (GTDB taxonomy): Bacteria > Bacteroidota > Bacteroidia > Flavobacteriales > Weeksellaceae > Moheibacter. The sequence goes on along the minus strand of JAEWHB010000066.1, from coordinate 200 downwards.
TCACCTGCCTGAATGGGTAGCATATTTTTTTCTGCCGTAATACCTAATTTATTTTCCAAAGCCGTGATGAAATCCATCAACTTCACTGGATTATTGTTCCCGATGTTGTAAACTTTATAAGGCGCAGAAGAAACCGAAGCATCGTCCGAATTCGGATTCCAGTCCGGATTCTCCTTGGGCGGATTGTCATTTACACGAAT
>JAEWHB010000045.1 GCA_023388015.1 Bacteroidota bacterium | reverse complement strand
TACTTTCATAGGAAATAATTGTTATAAAATACGACTTGCAATCGCTTCAAAAGGAAAGGGTAAAAGAGGTGGAGCGAGAATTATTACTTATGTTTATCATTCTGGTGAAACTGTTTATCTCTTGACGGTTTATGACAAATCTGAAAAAGAAGATTTAACGGAAAAAGAATTAAATAAGATAATTAGCCAATTGGATTTAGGGCAAGAAAATGAGTAGTTCAAAAAATAATAAAGTTTTAATCGTTACCTATTATTGGCCGCCGGCAGGTGGACCAGGCGTGCAGCGATGGTTGAAATTCGCAAAATATCTTCCCGAATTTGGCATTGAACCGATTATTTACACTCCGGAAAATCCATCTTATCCACTCATTGATAAAACTTTATCCGCAGAAATTTCTCCTGATTTGAAAGTTGTGCGAACCAAAATTTGGGAACCTTATCAAATTGCCGAAAAGCTCAATCCGAAAACAAAGGATTACAAAGCCGGAAATTTTGAAAAGCCTGATAAACAATCGTTCCTGACACGATTATCGGTTTTTGTACGTGGCAATTATTTCATTCCAGATGCACGAAAGCTTTGGGTAAAACCTTCCGTGAAGTTTCTAAAAAATTATCTACTGGAAAATCAAATTGAAACGATAATTACTACCGGACCGCCACATAGTATGCATTTGATCGGATTGAAATTGAAAAAGATAAATCCTAATTTGAAATGGATTGCCGACTTTCGTGATCCTTGGACGCAAATCAGTTATCACAAAGAATTAAAACTTACCGAAAAATCAAGTAAAAAGCATTTAGAACTGGAAAAAATGGTTTTAAAATCTGCAGATTGCGTAATTGCGACGAGCTTCAGCGATGGCGAGAATTTCAGGAATTCCGGAGCGAAAAGAGTAGAAGTCATCACAAATGGTTTTGAAGAATCGGATTTCCGAATTGGAAAATTTATTTCGAATAAATTTAAAATCACTTATTCCGGCGGACTTGAATTTGCCCGAAATCCGCTTGTAGTTTGGGAAACATTGAAAGAACTAATCGGAGAAAATCAAGAATTTAAATTGGATTTTGAACTGGAATTTTATGGAAATTTAAGTCAGGATGTGGAAAGTTCAATCCTTGAAAATGGATTGGAAAATCATTTGATCAAAAAAGGTTATGTTTCGCACAAAGACGCCATTCAGGGAATTAAAAATGCTGATTTACTTTTACTTACGAATTTTCCCGATGAGCAATCCAGAGGAATTATTCCCGGAAAACTATTTGAATATCTGGCAACCGGCAATCCGGTTTTAGCGATCGGGCCGAAAGATGGCGACGTAGCCAAAATCCTCAAAGCAACCCAAAGCGGAAGTTATTTTTCGCATATTCAGAAAGCAGAAGTAAAATCCTTCATTTTGGAGGAATTTAAGAAGTGGAAAACAGAGGAAATACAATTGCCTTCTTCCGCTATTGATCAATATTCGCGAAGAAATCTGACCCAAAAATTAGTTCAAATTTTTACTTCCTAAATTTTCAGAATAGAATTTTCCTTAACTAAAAACAGGAATTTTCTTGTGTGATTTTCAGGATTTTTCCTTGTAAATCAATGAATTGAGAAATATATATTTGCATTATAAACTCAACGAAGCGTTCTAGGAATTTTTTAGAATTATAACTTATTCAAAATCATTCTTTCAATCCTCATTATTTAAACTCTTTATTACTAAACGCGCCGCAATTCTCTATGCGGCGCGTTTTTGTTTTATTTTTTTGGGATTTTTTTCAGAACTTCAAGGAAATACTTCCAAAATTTCTGAACCGATTTAATTTCGACACGTTCGTCAGGGGAGTGGGCGCCGAAAATATTCGGACCGAAGGAAATCATATCCATTTCCGGATAATGCCCGCCGATGATTCCACATTCCAAACCGCCGTGAGTTGCGATGATTCTGGGCTCTTCACCAAACATTTCCTTGTACAAAGGTTTCATCAAATCCAGAATTTCCGAATTCACATTGGGACGCCATCCGGGATATCCACCTGAGAATTCAACCTTAAATCCGGCCAGTTCAAAAGTCGCTTTGAGGGATTCAGTCATTGCTTTTTTACCTGATTCGATCGCCGAACGTGAAAGACAAAGAATTTTCATTTCGCCTTTGTCAACCACAACATTTGCCACATTATTGGAAGTTTCTGTAACGCCTTCCATATCGGGACTCATTCGATAAAGGCCATTGTAGGCCGACATCAGAGCTTGTGCCAATTTTTTAGTTTCTTCAAATGAAGCTGCATCATTTAAATAATCGGTTTTTGAAATTTCAATCGAAATATTGGGTTCGATGGATTTGAATTCGTTGATGACATCGGTTTTTAAACTTTCTAGATCAGCAATTGCTTTATTCATTTCTCTTTCCGGGACGGCAATAATAAAATAACCTTCGCGTGGAATTGCATTTCGAAGTCCGCCACTTTCCATTTTTGAAATTTGAGCCAGATGTTTCAAGGCTTCATTTAAAAATCTTGCCAATAATTTATTGGAATTTCCAAGTCCCAATTGAATATCCCCACCGGAATGTCCGCCTTTCAGACCTTTAATCTCCACTTTTAAAAAAGCAAATTTTCCGGCTTCAGAACCGGTTTCGCTTTGTTGCGAAAGATTTTGCGGATTGTAGTTTTTGGTTGCGGTAACGTCCATTCCGCCGGCACAACTTATGGTAAGTTCGTCATCTTCTTCGGTATCGAGATTCAGTAAAATTTCGCCCGATAAAATTGTTGAATCCAAACCAATCGCTCCGGTCATTCCGGTTTCTTCGTCAATGGTAAAAAGTGCTTCAATCGGCGGATGTGGAATGTCGGTCGATTCCAAAACGGCCATAATTGTTGCTACTCCAATTCCATTGTCTGCACCTAATGTTGTTCCTTTTGCTTTTAGGAAACCGTCTGTATCCACGTACATTTGAATGGCTTGTGTGTCAAAATCGAAATCGACGTCGTTATTTTTCTGACAAACCATATCGAGGTGTGATTGCAAAACGATGGTTTTTCTGTTTTCCATTCCCGTTGTTGCCGGTTTTTTGATGATGACATTTCCGACTTTGTCTTGAATGGTTTCCAGATTAAGTATCTTCCCGAAATCCATCATGAATTGGATAACTTTTTCTTCCTTTTTAGACGGACGCGGAACTTGATTTAGTTCATAAAAGTTTTTCCATATATTTTGAGGTTCGAGATTCAATATTTCATTCATAGTAATTGCTTTAATTGTATCCGCTAAATTAAGAAACAATAAACTTATAGGGTAAAAATAACCTATGTATTTTATAGGAAAAATCTTCTGAAAAATAGGATTTTTCCTTATAAAAAACTGATTATGAGTATTTACATTTGTTTTATAGAAAATGTTAATCCCAACCAACCTAACTGTGTAACCAGCTTAAACATTTTCAAATTGACGCTCTCTATCTAAAATTAAGTACAATGAAAGTCTCACGATTCTACCCCCAGAATTGTGGGATTTATTTACCCAAAGCGGGATAATTCCTGATAACAATTTAAGTATCTGAATAATAGAAAACTCTCTTTACATATAATTTTCATAACTCTCTAAATCCCGCAAAAACTCAAGGTTTGTGGGATTTTTTAATAAAAAAATGGATGCCAACAGACATCCATTTTAAATTATAATAAGTTTTATTCTTACAACTCAAGTGCTTTTTTGACATTCCCATCCATTAAAAGATTTACCGGATCTTCCAGTCCTTCTTTTACGGCAACCAGGAATCCAACGGATTCGCGTCCGTCGATGATTCGGTGGTCATAGGAAAGTGCGATGTACATCATCGGGTGGATTTCCACTTTTCCATCCACTGCAATCGGACGTTCAATGATGTTGTGCATTCCCAAAATTCCGGATTGTGGCGGATTGATAATCGGTGTACTCAACATCGATCCAAAAACGCCACCGTTTGAAATAGTAAACGTTCCGCCGGTCATTTCATCCACCGTGATTTGTCCGTCACGTGCACGCAAGGCCAAACGTTTGATTTCATTTTCAATTCCTCTAAATGTCAAGGCTTCTGCGTTTCTCATCACGGGAACCATCAATCCTTTTGGTCCTGAAACCGCAATGGAAATATCACAGAAATCGTAAGAGATTTTATAATCTCCGTCAATCATAGAATTCACATCGGGATAAAGTTGAAGTGCTCTGACCACCGCTTTGGTAAAGAATGACATAAAGCCCAATCCGACACCATGTTTGGCTTTGAATTCTTCTTTATATTCACTTCTAAGCTTGTTAATTGGCATCATAGTGGCTTCATTGAAAGTAGTCAGCATTGCCGTTTCATTTTTGGCTGCCACCAATCTTTCTGCTACTTTTCTTCTCAACATTGATAGCTTTGAACGCTCAGAACCACGGTTTCCACCAGTTGGTGTTCCCATTGCGGCTACCTGCGCATTTTGAGCATCATCTTTAGTTATGCGACCGTCTTTTCCACTTCCTGAAACTGTAGAAGCCTCTACACCCTTTTCGTCCAAAATCTTTTTGGCCGCAGGGGAGGGAGTTCCCGTTGCATAAGTTTTATTTTCAGCTTGTTTTACTTCTTCTTTTTTAGGTTCTTCTGCTTTTGGAGCTTCTTTTTTCTCTTCGGCCGGAGCAGATCCTCCTTCCGGTCGGGCAGCAGATGTGTCAATCAGGCACACAACTTGTCCCACGGCAACTGCATCGCCTTCTTCGGCTTTTAGTGTAATTATTCCGCTTTCTTCAGCCGGTAACTCAAGTGTTGCTTTATCTGAATCGACTTCGGCAATTGCCTGGTCTTTTTCCACATAGTCTCCGTCTTTTACAAGCCATGCTGCAATTTCAACTTCTGTGATGGATTCTCCCGGTGAAGGGACTTTCATTTCTAATACCATATCTGTTCAGTATTTGGTTGCTAATTTATTCAAAAACTTTGTTAATCGTGTTATTGTGTATTGTGTTGAATTTCTGATGAGAACCTGTTGCGGGTGAAGCGGCTTCTCTCGGTGAAATCAATTCAAATGGAATGTCTCTTAATTTTCTCAACAAAAATGTCCAGGCACCCATATTTTCCGGTTCTTCCTGTGCCCAAATGATTTGTTTTTTGTTGGAATACTTATTAATAATTGAATCGATTTTTTCTTTATCCAAAGGATACAATTGTTCCAAACGAACCAATGCGACATTTTCAGCATTGAGTTCTTCTTTTTTCTTCAATAAATCATAATAGAATTTACCTTGACAGAAAACCAGTTTTTCAACTTTTGCCGGGTCTGCTGACTGATCATCAATCAGCGTTTGAAATTCTCCGTTTGCCAGTTCGTCCATAGTCGAAACCACCTGCGGATGTCTCAATAAACTTTTGGGTGTAAAAACAACCAGTGGTTTTCTGTATTTCGCACGGGTTTGTCTTCTCAACAAATGAAAGAAGTTTGCCGGAGTTGTACAATTGGCTACGAACATATTTCCCTGCGCAGATAGTTGGAGGAATCTTTCCATCCGTGCCGAAGAGTGTTCAGCTCCCTGACCTTCGTATCCATGTGGGAGTAAAAGCACAAGTCCGTTCTGGATTTTCCATTTGTCTTCGGCCGCAGAAAGATATTGGTCAATTAAAATCTGAGCGCCATTGACAAAATCACCAAATTGAGCTTCCCAAAGGGTAAGCGAGTCAGGAGCAGCCATGGCATATCCGTAGTCAAATCCCAAAACCGCATATTCCGACAAAAGAGAATTATAAATGGTATATTTCCCTTGCTTATCCGCTAAATGGTTCAAAAGAATTACTTCTTCTTCTGTATCTTCCGTTTTTAGTACCGCATGACGATGGGAGAAAGTTCCTCTTTCCACATCTTCACCGGAAAGCCTTACGTCATTTCCTTCGTCGAGAATGGAACCATAAGCCAAAAGCTCACCCATTCCCCAATCCAGCTTGTTGTCTGCAACCATTTGCTTGCGCTGATTGAGCAAACGCTGAATTTTTTTGATGAATTTTTTACCGTCAGGAATTGTGGTAATTGCTTCTGCGATATTATGGAGTTTTTCAACCGGAAATTTGGTATCGACTGTTTTAAGCATATCTGCATCACTGGCCATTTCATAACCTTCCCATTCGTCTGGCATGAAGGTATCCAGTTTATTTTTTTCGATTTCTTTTGCCGCATCAAAATTCTCATCCAATAATTGCTTGAATTCTTTTTCTTTTTCGGCCAGGATTTCATCTCCGATGATTCCTTCTTTTATTAAATGTTGTTTATATATTTCTCTAGGATTCGGATGTTTGGCGATGATGCTGTACAATTTGGGTTGGGTAAAACGCGGTTCATCTCCTTCGTTATGTCCGTATTTTCTATAGCCCAATAAATCAATGAATACATCTTCACCAAATCGCATACGATAATCAGCTGCGAAATGTAAAGCATGAACTACAGCTTCTGCATCGTCTGCATTTACATGCAAAACAGGTGACAAAGTAACTTTTGCCACGTCTGTACAATAAACAGAAGAACGTCCGTCCAGATAATTTGTAGTGAATCCAACTTGATTGTTTACCACAATGTGAATGGTTCCTCCGGTTTTATATCCGTCGAGATTCATCATCTGTACAACTTCATAGACAATTCCCTGTCCGGCTATTGCGGCGTCACCGTGAATTAGTATAGGCAAAACTTTACTGTAATCTCCGGCATAATCTTTATCACCTTTGGCACGAGCAATTCCTTCTACCACAGCATCAACTGTTTCAAGATGCGAAGGGTTGGGCGCAAGGTTCATTTTTACTTTTTTCCCTGCAAGCGAAACCACTTCTGTAGTGGAACCTAAGTGGTATTTTACATCACCCGAGAAAATGTCTTCTATAAACTCTTTTCCTTCAAATTCACTAAAAATCTGCGTATATGACTTATTAAAAACATTGGCCAAAACATTTAAACGACCGCGGTGTGCCATTCCTAAAACAACTTCTTCAGCTCCGGCCTGAGAAGCGCGGTTGATAGCTGCATCCAAAGCAGGAATCAGCGTCTCGTTTCCTTCCAGAGAAAAGCGCTTTTGTCCGACAAATTTGGTGTGAAGGAAATTTTCAAAAGCAACTGCTTCATTCAGTTTCAATAATATTCTTTCTTTTTCCTGAACAGTTAGTTTCGGATGGTTCAAATTTTCATTCAACCAGTTTTGAATCCAGTTATTTTTTTCGGGATCGCGTATGTACATATATTCCACACCTATGGAATCACAGTACATATGCTTTAGGTGTTCAATGATGTTGCGAAGCGAAGTTGATT
>JAEWHB010000042.1 GCA_023388015.1 Bacteroidota bacterium | reverse complement strand
AATCAATACCAAATTTACGTTGGTAAGATAATTCAAGGTTTTATAATCCAAACACAGCTCAGTCAGCGAAAACAGACAAAGCGTTCTGTGTAGTTGTCTGAGCTATTTCTTTTTCACTCAATCCGTAGATATCCGAAAGCTTTTTCACGACATTGAGAACATAGGAAGATTCGTTTCGTTTTCCTCGATGAGGAACGGGTGCGAGATAAGGCGAATCGGTTTCCAAAACGATATGTTCCAAAGGAATTTCATGGAGAAACTGATCAATTTTGCCATTTTTAAAGGTCACCACTCCTCCTATTCCTAGTTTCATTTGGAAGTCAATTGCGCGCTGGGCTTGTTCTTTCGTTCCGGTGAAACAATGAAAAATTCCGAAAAGTTTTTCGTCTTTTTCTTCTTCTAAAACTTCAAATATTTCGTCAAAACTTTCACGGCAATGAATCACAATTGGTAATCCTTTTTCTTTTGCCCAATGAATTTGTTTTTTAAATGCAATTTGCTGAATTCCCAAAGTGGATTTGTCCCAATACAAATCAATTCCTATTTCGCCTACGGCAGAAAAACTGCGCTTATTCAGCCTTTTTTTCACTTCTTCCAACTCAAATTCAAAACTTTCAGGTTTAACGGAAGTCGGATGCAACCCCATCATCAGGTGCATATTCGGATATTTCTTTTCCAAATCCAGCATCCGTTCGGTATAAGTTGAGTCAATCGCCGGGATGTAAAACTTTCCGATTCCGGCTTGGCGGGCACGTTGGATCATTTCATCTCGGTCATTGTCAAATTCTTCAGAATATAAATGGGTATGCGTATCAATCAGCATTTTTCATCAATTTTTGCAAGGTTAATTTTTCAGATATAAAACTGTTTTGGGGAAAAAGTTGTTCGATCGATTCGATATGTTTTCCGGTTTTATATAAAAATTCTTTGTAGGAAGTGGTTGCGGAATTCAAAGGTCGATGCGCCAGCGCCAAACCTATTTTCTGTGCGATTTTCATTTTTTCAATTGTATCCGAATCAAAATATCGATTTGAAAATTTCTCCCAAATATAATCCACTGCCATATCGGAAGGATGCACCAAATCTTTTTTGTAAAACCGATAATCCCGCAAATCATCCATCATCAATTCATAGGCCGGGAAATATTCGACATTTTCAAACTTCTGTGCGACATCATGTAAATTTGAAATCAGTTTTGATTTGCTCAGACTATTTTCTACGATTCCATCTTTTGTATGCCGAACCGGACTGACCGTTGCAATGATTTGTGCATTGGGATTGATATCCAAAATTAAATTGAAACAATTTTTAAGCGAAGCCTGAATTTGTTTATCATCCAATAAATATTTATCGAAATTTGAATTGGGGACTTTATGACAATTCGCCACGAAAACTCCCATTTCTTTGATCCGATAAACCCAAGCAGTCCCAAACGTCAAAAGGAAAACTTCTGTTTCCTGAATGAAATCATTGGCCAATTCGAGTTCCGAATTGATTTTATCCAAAGTCGCATCCAGCGAAATCTGACTGAAGGAAGTATGGTGATCCCAACTGAAATAGAGTTCGCCGTATTTAAAAATTTCTTCTTTGGTATATTTCGTCAGCGAAAGAATTCTTGCCAATGCGTTTTCAATCGCCAGCGGATGAAACAAAGTCCCGAAAGGATTGGATAAAATCTGGAATTTAGATGATTCAAGCCTCTCCCCGATTGAGTCCACAAAACAAGAACCGATGCCCAAAACGGGACGGAAATGCGTTATTTTCCGGTCGGATTCCGGAATGTTTAATTCGGTTCTGAATTTCATTAAATTTGTCTGTCAATCAATGAAGCCGCCAGTTCTTTCAATTGTTCTTTTTTCTCGTCAGCCACTAGGATTTTGTCCAGATAACTCATCGCAACATCAGTGTAGTGGCCAATCAAAGTCATCACTTCGTAATCTACTTTTGCCATTCTGAATATTTTTTCAACCGCATACACTTTGTCGATATTATCGGTTTTCATCCCGTACCAGAATTTCAGTTCATCTTTGTCCTGTTGATTGGCTAATTCAAGTGCTTTGATATAAAGGATTGTCTTTTTGTTTTCGATGATGTCACCTGCATGAATTTTCCCGAAATCTTGTTGTCCAAACACATCCAGGTAATCATCTTTCAACTGAAAAGCAATTCCCAGATTTCGACCGAATTCGTACAAATTCAGATAATCTTCCTCTTTGGCGTCGGCAATCATCGCCCCGATTTGAAGTGAAGCGCCCATCATCACGCCTGTTTTCAGCATAATCATTTTGATGTATTCTTCAAAAGAAACTTCTTTCTGGGTTTCGAAGTTCATATCATATTGCTGACCTTCACACAGTTCCACTGCTGTTTTGGAGAATAATTGTGTCACGGCTTTGAATTTCTCGGCCGGAAGATCTTCAAACATTCTGTAAGCCTGAATCAGCATAGCATCTCCGGAAAGAATTCCCGTATTGATATTGTATTTTAAATGAACGGTTTCCTTTCCTCTTCGCAAAGGCGCTTCGTCCATAATATCATCGTGCATCAGTGAGAAATTATGAAAATACTCAATTGCCAATGCCGGTTTTACCACATTCTCAGCATTTCCATCAAAAACATAGGAACCCAACATCACAATCACAGGCCGAAGTCTTTTTCCGCCGATGCTTAATATATAGTCACAAGGCTCATACAAACCTTTGGGCTCTACTCCTACAAATGAATTTTTTTCTAATTCCTTGCTGATTAATTCCTGATATTGTTCAATTACGCTCATACCTCTTTAGTTCTTTGGCACAAAGATAAGATTTGCCTTCAAGTTGGAGAAACATT
>JAEWHB010000204.1 GCA_023388015.1 Bacteroidota bacterium | reverse complement strand
CTGATTCCAAAAGACCCCGAAGACGAGAAAAATATAATCGTGGAACTACGTGCCGGAACCGGAGGAGATGAAGCGGCCATTTTTGTGGAAGATGTTTTCCGTATGTACACCATGTATTTCAAAGAAAGAGGTTGGCGTTTCGAAATACTAAATTCCAACGAAGGATCCGTAAAAGGCTTCAAAGAGCTCATCATGGAAGTTCAGGGAAATGCCGTTTTTGGAACCATGAAATATGAAAGTGGCGTGCATCGGGTGCAGCGAGTGCCTGAAACTGAATCACAAGGACGGGTTCATACTTCCGCTATTACAGTGGCGGTTTTACCCGAAGCAGAAGAAGTAGATGTTAATATAAATCCGGCTGATTTGGAATATCAAACAGCGCGTTCGAGCGGAGCAGGAGGGCAAAACGTAAACAAAGTCGAAACCAAAGTGCAGCTTACCCACAAACCCTCCGGAATTGTGATTGTCTGTCAGGAAGCACGTTCTCAGCACGCAAACCGTGAAAGAGCTTTGCAATTACTTCGAACTAAATTATACGAAATCGAATACGAGAAAAAACACGCCGAACGTTCTGCGCAACGTAAATCGCTTGTTTCAACCGGTGACCGTTCGGCCAAAATTCGTACTTATAATTATCCGCAGGGAAGGGTAACCGACCACCGAATCAATAAATCGATTTATAATCTTGATAACTTCATGAACGGCGATATTCAGGAAATGATTGACGCACTGAAACTTGCAGAAAACGCCGAAAAGCTGAAAGGAGCAGAGGAGATTTAGCCAATTTGGGATAAAATTCCCCAATCTTACTTTTAGAATTCAAATATTTCTTAAATTTAGGTGGTAATCTAACCCTTACACCTTGAAAGAGAAATTTCTACATTTTATATGGAGGTTTCAATTATTTCAGTCAACACCTCTTTTTACGACCGACGGCTCTTCTGTGTTGGTGGAATCAAAAGGTTTGTGGAACAAAATAGACGCCGGTCCCGATTTCTCATTGGCTAAAATCCGAATCGGAAACGAGGTTTGGGTGGGCAATGTTGAAATACACGTCAAAAGTTCTGATTGGAATCTGCACAATCATTCTGCCGATAAAAACTACGAAAATATAATTCTTCACGTCGTTTATGAGCATGATAAATCGATTGGTTTTCTTGAATCGAGAAATATCAAAACCCTAGAACTGAAAAATTATATTCCTCAAGAAGTACTTTCAAATTATGAATCCCTATTGGAATCAGAACAGAATTTCATTCCGTGTGAAAAAAGCTTGCATTTGATTCGGCAAGATTCAGTCAAATTCTGGTTGGAACGACTCGTCATTGAACGGCTCGAACGGAAAACCGAAGAAATAGAAAGAGAGTTTATTCAGTCCGGAAAAAACTGGGAAGAATTGCTGTTCAAAAAAATGGCGTATGCATTTGGTTTGAAGATAAATGCCGAAGCTTTTTTGATTTGGGCATCATCATTTGATTTTAAAATTCTCAATAAAGTCCAGACAAATCCGGAGTACGTTTATGCGTTGTTTTTCGGGCAAGCCGGATTTTTAAATTTAAAATCCGAAGAATTCTATATTCAGAATCTTCAAAAAAATTATTTGTTTTTACAATCTAAATTTGAACTGAAACAGCTAAATGCACACATTTTTAAGTTTTTCCGCTTGCGTCCACCGAGCTTTCCAACTGTGCGTATGATGCAATTGGCAACCATTTATGCGCATTATCAAAATGTTTTCGCCTTTCTGATGGGAACCAAAGATGTGAAAAAAATCCGTAAAGTTTTCAGTGAGTTGGAATATCCGGTTTTTTGGGAAAATCATTTTACATTTGAAAAAGAAAGTTCAGTTCATTCCAAAAAGGAAATTTCAAACGAATTGATCGATAGAATTATCATTAACGTCATCATCCCACTAAAATTTGTCTATGCAAAGCATCGTGGTGCGGAAATTTCTGAAGAATTGCTGGAATGGCTTCGCGAATTACCACCTGAGAAAAATACTATCATTCAGGAGTTCAAAAAGCTGGGGCTGAAAGCGGAAAATGCTTTCGAAACCCAAGCGTATCTCGAATTGAAAAATCACTTTTGCAACGAAAAAAAATGTTTAAATTGCGCATTAGGATTACAAATACTTAAAAATGTTTGACAAACTCAGAAATTTTCTGGAATTCAACGGATTTAATGTGATTTCGCGCATTGCCGATAAATTTGGTGTTCGCGCTTCCAAGCTGCGTTTGCTGTATATTTATTTATCATTTGTAACATTGGGAATTACCTTTGCTTTCTACTTGATTATGGCATTTTTCCTTTGGGTAAAAGATGGGATTGTGGTAAGGCGAAAGTCGGTTTTTGATTTATAATTAAGAAAAAATTATGATAATTGTCAGAAAGTTTATATTTTAGTTAAATATTTGAAAAACACATTAGATGATTCAGCTTAATTAAGCTTAAAAATAAACACATGAGGACTTTTGCAAAATCCCGAATTCGCTACAGCAAATCGCAGCGAATGGGGATTTTTGCTTTTTTAATAGTGCTCATAGGGCTACAATTCTTCATTTTTTTCCAAAGCCGAAATGAACCGGTTTATGAAGTAGCAGAAGTGCCGGAAGAGGTTTTACATCTAGATCGACAACTTGCAAATGCCAAAACTTCTACAAATTACTCAGCATATTCCTTGGGAAAATTTGATCCGAATGAATTGTCGGCAGAAGAATGGCAAAATCTCGGCTTTTCTGAAAAGCAGGTAAATACCATTTTGAAATATAAATATTCGCTCGGCGGATATTTTTCCAATAAAGAACAAATCAAAAATTGCTTTGTAATCAGTGAAAAGAAATTTGCTGAAATTGAACCTT
>JAEWHB010000198.1 GCA_023388015.1 Bacteroidota bacterium | reverse complement strand
CCAATTAAGGCAATTTTCTTTGGATTCATAGGAATTTATCGATTAATATGGAACGTGCTTCTGTATTGCGCAGCGCAATCATATTGGAAGATTCCAAAAGCTGAATACAAACGGGACCGCCAAAAGGAAGGCGTTTTTTTAAAGTTACAAATGAACCCGGAATCAATCCCAGCTCATAAAATTTCATAGGAACTTCTTCCGAAGAAAAACCGGAAATTCTTCCCGAATCGCCCGGTTTCAAATCAAAAATCGTTTGCATGCTTTTCATCCGTTTTCTTTATCGTAGTTTTGCAAATATATTTAATTAAATTAAATCTAAATAAGCGTGATAAGGGTCAGGAATTATTTCCTGAAACCGCATTATATTTCGGATTAAAAAACTAAAAGATGAAACAACTTGTATTGATTTTCGGGACTTTGTACGGCGCTACTTCTGTGATTTTAGGAGCTTTTGGCGCGCATGCTTTCAAGAAGATTTTGCCTGCAGAAAAGCTGATGAGTTTTGAAACCGGCGTTAAATATCAGATGTATCACGCACTGCTTCTGGTGGGAATCGGTTTGTTTCTCGAATTCCAAACCGGATTGGAGAAAGGAGCGGCTTGGAGCATAATTCTGGGAACTTTTATTTTCTCGGTAAGTATTTACTTTTTATCCTTTGCCGATCATTGGGGCGTCAATCTGAAATGGTTAGGTCCTATCACGCCACTTGGTGGATTGCTGATGATTGTGGGATGGTTTCTTTTGCTGTTTTATTTTCTGAAAAGAAATTAATTCTCAAAGCGAATTTTCTAAAATATATTTTTCAGTCTCAACTTCATTGAGCCAACCTTCTATTTCAAGGGAATCTGAATCATAATTTGTAAGCCAGATTTCCATGATTTGGATGATGCTGGGATGCTGTGATTTTAACTCACTCAGAGTTTTTACTTTCAAAACATTTAGCTGTTCATCCGCCGGAACGGCTATGATCTTATAATCCAATTCTCCGTTGTCCATTAACTTGATTGTTCCCAATAAAATCACCGGAATTATAGTTCCCTGCGGAACAGATTCGCTCAATACGATGATGTCCAGCGGATCTCCGTCGCCACCTTTTGCTCGGGCTGATAAAGTAGAAGGTAGAAAGCCATAATTCCCGAAATACGGAAGATACTGAATGATGCGGTCTTTGCCGTCGCGCTGATCGATTTCGTAGGTAATCGTTTCGGAATCAAACTCATATTTGGTATTGGTTCCGGCCGGGATCTCAATTACCGCATGGTAAAATCCATCTTCCGATTTTAGGGGATAAATTTCTGCATTTTTGCTTTCGCAAGAAATCAGAACAACGAGTAAAAAAAGAGTGGAGATAAATTTCATACGCAGGATTTTGCTTCTGTAAATTTACATAAATCTTTATTTCTGATGAATTTTCTAATTCCGGCTCATTTCCATATGCGGCAGATTATCCTCCAAATATTCCTCTGAAGTTTGCACAAATCCATATTGCGCATAAAAATTTTTCAAATACGATTGCGCACTGATTTTGATGGAATTGGTTTTGAAATGATTTTCGATGATTTGAATGGCGTGTCTCATCAGGCTATGTCCGAGTTTCAAATGACGGAATTCAGGATGGCTCACAACACGACCGATAGATGGCTCTTCATAGGAAACGCCCGGCGGAACGATGCGGCAATAGGCGAGAATTTCCCCGTCCGCTTCACACCACAAATGCGAACATTTCACATCTTTTCCGTCCACTTCATTGTAAACGCAATTTTGTTCCACCACAAAAACCATCATCCGAAGGTGGAAAATATCGTAAAGTTCCCGTGGACTTAACTCGTCAAATTCTTTATAGTGCCAAGTGATGTTCATCGTGTAAAGGTATGATAGTTGAGATTATTTAAATAATATTTTAAATTAGCTGAATGATTTATATTAAAAATTATCTATTTATATTTTTTTGTTTCTTAAACTTTTTATTGCTTTCTCAGGAAAAGATTAATATTCTTGAATCGTACATTAAAGAAAAATCAGTGAACAACATTTCCAGCTTAGTACTTCCTATTGAAAATTTAGAAAATGCTCTCAATATTTACTTGGAAGATGATACAGGTATTTTTAATGAAGATGAAAATACTTTTGAGTTAATAAATCGGAATTTTGATTTTCGTAATATTAATTATTCACAGGAAAAATATCATCAATTTTCTTTCCTTTCCAGCAAAAGAGAATGGAAAAAACAAAGGTTTTCTGAACCTATTATTTCAATAAACGGAGATTATGCGATTTTCTATACTGAAGAAAAGTGCAGAAAGGGATTATGCGGAGGAGGTTCCTTAATCTTAATGGAAAAAAACTTTAATATCTGGATTGTAAAACGTATTTTATATGCATGGATTGGCTAAAGTTGTTACTATTCTTACTCCAATGATTCATCATCTATAATGCATAAAGTTATGTTTTGAAATATAATGAGAAGTTTACGCCATTTACCAAGGAGGAATTTAATGGATAGTTAAAGAGAGTTTAGACTTATTTTCAATTAAATTCTCATCAACTAATTCGTATATTTGATAAAATCTTTCAACGATGGACATACAAACCCGAAAATTAGAATTCATTTCTGAATTTTTGAAAATACAGAGCGAAGAGTTAGTTTCTAAGCTTGAGAATGTTTTGAAAAACAATGAAAAATTGACGCCTTTTTCAAAAGAAGAATTGATAAGTCGCGTGGAAAAGTCTGAATTGGATTTCCAAAACGGTAGATTCAAAAGCCAGGAAGATTTAGAGAAAATATCTGAAAACTGGTAAAAATGAAAATTATCTGGACGGATTTTGCAATTGAAAATCTACAAGATATTTTTGAGTATTATTCTGCTAAAGCAAATAAAAACATAGCGCACAAAATTAGAAAGCGAATTCTGAAATCGACAAAACAACTGAAAACCAATCCTGAATCGGGACAAATCGAATTAAATCTGGAAAAACTAAATCAGAATCATAGGTGTTTGATTAGTGGAAATTATAAGATTATATACAGAGTCTTGGAAAGTCAAATCATCATAAATGATGTATTTGACACTAGGTAAAACCCTTCTAAAATGAACGATGAAACTAGAAAAACAAGATGATATTTACTCCAAAAACATTCTCTTTGTAGATATTACTCCAATTTAGAATACCTTGCCAGCATTCGTTCAAACATTCTTTGTCCGATTACTCTTTTCAGTGTTACCGAAAATTTCTGAATTCCTTTCCCGATGTTGTAATGCGGTTTCAGGTTTTTCTTG
>JAEWHB010000167.1 GCA_023388015.1 Bacteroidota bacterium | reverse complement strand
TATGTTTTATAAAACGTTTGTTCCTTTTGCGAAATTCGAATGTCGAAATTCGAGTTTCGTATTATTTTTTCGGAGCCATCATCATGATCATCCGCTTTCCTTCTAATTTTGGAAGTTGTTCCACTTTCCCTACATCTTCCAGTTCCTGAGCGAGTTTCAACAATAAAATTTCGCCTTGGTCTTTAAAGATGATGGATCGGCCTTTGAAAAACACATAAGCTTTCAGTTTTGAACCTTCTTCCAGAAAACTTCTCGCATGACGTTTTTTGAATTCGTAGTCATGATCGTCTGTCTGAGGTCCAAATCGGATTTCTTTAATCGTAACCTTTTGTTGTTTGGCTTTCAGTTCCTTTTCCTTCTTTTTCTGTTCGTAAAGGAATTTTTTATAATCCACAATACGACATACAGGCGGAACGGCCTTTTCGGTAATCATTACCAAATCCAAACCTGCATCCTCTGCCATTTGTAAAGCTTTGGCAATAGGATAGATTCCGGGCTCAATGCCTTCACCAACTACCCGAACTTCGGGAACGGTAATTTTCTGATTAATCTTATGCTGATCTTCTTTGATCACTCGTGCGGGACGGCGTCCCCCACCTTTTCTTCTTATTGCGATAGTTTATATAATTTTAATTAACTTCTAATTCTTTGATAATCCGTTCTTTCAACTCTTCCATCGTCATTTCGCCTAAATCTTCTCCGCCGTGTTTTCTCACAGAAACCGTACCATTTTCGGCCTCTTTCTCACCCACAATCAACATATAAGGGATTTTTTTCATCTCCGCATCGCGGATTTTTTTACCCGTTTTTTCGTTGCGATTATCAATCAGGCCGCGAATATCGGAATTTTCTAAGAATTTAGAAAGTTTTTCGCCATATTCTTGGTATTTCTCACTGATTGGCAGTATGATAAAGACATCGGGCGCCAACCAAAGCGGAAAATTACCTCCGGTATGCTCCAGCAAAATTGCCACAAATCTTTCCATTGACCCAAATGGCGCGCGGTGAATCATCACCGGCGTATGTGCTTGATTATCTGCACCAATGTAACTTAACTCAAAACGTTCCGGTAAATTATAATCTACTTGAATGGTTCCCAACTGCCATTTTCTACCCAAGGCATCTTTTACCATAAAATCCAACTTTGGACCATAAAATGCTGCCTCACCGTATTCCACCACGGTTTTCAAACCTTTTTCTGTAGCAGCTTGCATAATGGCACTTTCGGCTTTTTCCCAATTCTCGTCGGAACCAATGTATTTTTCCTTATTGTCGGGATCGCGCAAAGAAACCTGGGTTACAAAGTCTTCAAATCCAAGAGAACTGAAAACGTACAATACCAAATCGATCACGTTTTTGAATTCGTCCAATAATTGATCGGGCGTACAGAACAAATGCGCATCGTCCTGCGTAAATCCGCGGACGCGCGTTAAACCATGTAATTCACCACTTTGTTCGTACCGATAAACCGTTCCGAATTCTGCATAACGCTTTGGTAAATCACGATAGGACCATTGCTCTGCTTTGTAAATTTCGCAGTGATGCGGACAGTTCATCGGTTTCAATAAAAATTCTTCGCCTTCGTTCGGCGTATGAATCGGCTGGAAACTATCGGCACCGTATTTCGCATAATGTCCGGAAGTTACGTACAGATCTTTGTGTCCGATGTGCGGTGAAATTACCATTTCATATCCGGCTTTTTGCTGGGCTTTCATCAGGAAGTTTTCCAGTTTCCTTCTCAAAGCAGCACCTTTTGGCAACCAAAGCGGCAATCCTTGTCCGACTTTTTCAGAGAAAGTAAAAAATCCGAGTTCTTTTCCTAATTTTCTATGGTCACGTTTTTTGGCTTCTTCCAGAAGATTCAGGTATTCGGTTAAATTTTTTTGTTTGGGGAAAGAAATCCCGTAAACACGCACCAATTGTTTGTTTTTTTCGTCACCGCGCCAATAAGCACCGGCTGCATTCAGGATTTTAGCCGCTTTCACAATTCCTGTGTTAGGAATATGTCCTCCGCGGCATAAATCGGTAAAATTATCATGCGAACAAAAAGTAATTTCGCCGTCTTCTAGATTTTCAATCAGTTCGGTTTTGTATTCGTTTCCGGCATATTCTTGCAAAGCTTCGGCTTTGGAAACCGGATAAAGTTTAAATTCCGAATTTTTTCGGGCGTTTTCCAGCATTTTCTTTTCGACTTTTTCGAAATCCTTATCCGAAAAAGTTTCATCCCCGAAATCGACATCATAATAAAATCCATTTTCAATGGCCGGCCCAATGGTGAGTTTCGCATTTGGATAAAATTCCATAATTGCCTGCGCCAAAAGGTGGGCAGAGGAATGCCAGAATGCTTTCTTTCCCAAATCATCATTCCACGTCAGAAGCTGAACGGTAGCGTCGGTGGTAACAGGTGTTATGGTTTCTGCCTGTTCGCCGTTTACCAATGCGGATATGACATTTCGCGCCAATCCTTCGCTGATGCTCATGGCAATTCCCATCGGAGTAATTCCGCTTTCATATTGCCTGATGCTTCCGTCCGGAAGTGTAATGTTGATCATTTTTAATTAATTTTAAGAGTGCAAATTTACGAGTTTTAATGAGATTCATCATTTCATTTCATCAAATTAATAATCTTCGTTAAATTTGAGAATTATGGAGAATATAAATTACATTTCGGCTGAAGAAGCGGTGAAATTGGTGAAATCCGGTGACCGTGTTTTTCTTCATGGAAGCGCAGCGACTCCGCTTCATGTTTTGAATACTTTATTGAAAAGAAAAGATGAAGTTAAGGACGTAGAGCTGGTTTCCATCAGTATGTTTGGCGATATTGAATGGAAGGAACCGGGCGTGACGGATAGCTTTTATTTGAATTCTTTGTTTGTTTCCACCAACATTCGCGAATGGGCGAATAGTTCACGCGGCCGATATGTTCCCATTTTCCTGAGCGAAATTCCGCTTTTGTTTTCGAAAGGCTATCTTCCGTTGGATGTGGCCATCGTTCATGTTTCGCCACCCGACAGTCAGGGATTTTGTAGCCTTGGAACTTCTGTTGATGCTGCCTGGTCGGCGGTGCGTCATGCCAAATTGGTCATTGCACAGGTCAATCCCAAAATGCCTAGAACGCTGGGTGACTCACCCGTTCACAGTTCCAAATTCGATGCGATGGTTTGGCACGAAACTGAACTTCCTGCAGTGGATTATGGAAGTAAAATCAATGATACCATCCAGAAAATAGGTGAAAATGTAGCTGGATTGATTGATGATGGCTCTACTTTGCAAGCCGGAATCGGGGCAATTCCCGATGCGGTTTTGAGCTGTTTGGGTAATCACAAAGATTTGGGAATTCACACCGAAATGTTTTCAGATGGCGTGGTGCCGCTCATCGAGTCGGGTGTGATTAACAATGAAAAGAAAAATGTTCTGCGTGGCAAAACGGTGACTTCTTTTGTGGCCGGAACCAAAAGGGTTTATGATTTTGTGAATGACAATCCGAGTATGTCTTTTATGAATGTTTCTTTGGTAAATGATTCGGGGACAATTCGTCAGAACCCAAAAGTGGTAGCCATCAACAGTGCGTTGGAAATTGATTTGACCGGACAAATTTGTTCGGATTCGATTGGGACTTATCAATATTCTGGAATTGGCGGTCAGATGGATTTTATGCGGGGCGCGGCACTGTCTGAAGGTGGGAAACCGATCATTGCGATTCCATCGGTTACCAATAAAGGAATTTCGCGGATTACGCCGTTTTTGAAAGAAGGAGCCGGCGTGGTAACGACAAGAGGCCATGCGCATTATATCGTAACCGAATATGGCGTGGTGAATTTGTATGGAAAAAACTTGGAGCAACGTTCGAAACTTTTGATTTCCATTGCCCATCCGGATCACCGGGAAACTTTGGAAAAAGCACATTTTGAGCGGTTTGGGTAATTAAGCCCTCGCTCTCTTTAAATAAAAGTAAGCCGTCAGAATTCCAAAAATCACATTGGGTCCCCAAGCCGCAATGAATGGCGATACATATCCCTGCGTGGAGTAGGTAAGCGAAATCTGATTGAAGAAAATATAGACAAAAGCCAAAATGATTCCCAGCGCAAGGTTTAACCCTATTCCGCCCCTTCGTTTTTGAGAAGAAAGCGAAAGTGCTAAAAGCGTGAGAATAAATGTTGAAAAAGGCGAACTGTTCCTTTGATGCAATTCGTTCATATAGGCGTTAACACTCGCAGAACCTTTGAATTTTTGTTTTTGAATAAACTGATTCAGTTCGATTGAATTCATTGTTTCGGCTACATAACCTTCCGGGAGAATTTCGTCGGGGGTGGATTTAAAAGTTCGCTTCAAGGTAATTTCATATCCCAAACTATCTCTGGCCCCTGATTTTACTTGGCGTATATAAGCATTTCGAAGTATGTAAACCGAATCTTTTTCGTCCCAGTTAAAGGAAGAAGCAATGATCTGATATTTTAATTTTTCTTCTTCGAATTCCTGATAAACAAAGCTCGTCCCCCGTTTCTGGACACGGTCATAGTTTTGGGCAAAAATAAATTCGTCAGAAGAAATTTGAGAGGAAATCTTCTGCCGCTCGTAATATTCGCCTTTTTTGGAACTGCTGAGCAAGTATTCGTACTGATAAGTATTCTTTTTAATGTTGGCCCAGGGCAAAGCGAAATTATTCACAAAAAGCGCTACCACAGCGATCCCGGCTGCTACCCAAACGTAGGGTTTGGTCAAACGGTAAAAACTGATTCCGCCCGCTTGTGCAGCCACAATTTCGGTTTGCATGGTAAGCCGGGAAGTGAAATAAATTACCGAAATAAATACGGCAACCGGTAAAAATGTGTTTACCAACCAAACCGCCCAAAACGGATAAAATTGCGTCATCGCTTCCCATGGTGTGGAACCGTTGTCTTCAATCCGTCCGAGTTTTTGACTTAAATCGATGATTACCGCAATAGCCGAAAGGATGATCACCATGAAAAAGAAGGTGCTCACGAAATTGCGGACGATATATTTGTCAAATATTCTCAAATGAACTTATAATCTTTGTTTTAATTGCGGAAGAATCCGGTTTTTCCATTCGGTGAAATCTCCGTCTAAAATATGCTTTCTAGCGGTTTGCACCAAATCCAAATAAAAAGCAAGATTGTGCACTGAAGCAATTTGTTTGCCTAAATATTCTTCCGCCACAAAAAGATGTCGCACATAAGCTTTGGAATAATAACTGTCCACATAACTTGTCCCTGATTCATCCAAAGGCGAAAAATCATCTTTCCATTTGGCGTTTTTCATGTTCATCACACCGTTCCAAGTAAACAGCATTCCGTTTCGGGCATTTCGGGTGGGCATCACACAATCAAACTGATCCACACCCAACGCAATACATTCCAAAATGTTCCAGGGCGTTCCAACGCCCATCAGATAACGCGGTTTGTCTTGGGGTAAAATATCGGTCACCAAATCGGTTATTTCATACATGACTTCTTCCGGCTCGCCTACGCTGAGTCCACCGATGGCATTTCCGTCCGCTCCGAAATTAGCCACATATTCTGCTGATTCTTTCCGTAAATCATGAAATGAATTGCCCTGAACAATCGGATATAGGGTTTGCTCATATCCATAAAGTGACGGGTTTTCATTTAACCAAGTTCGGCAACGTTCCAACCAGCGATGCGTGACATGCATAGCGCGTTTGGCATCTTTGTATTCGGCCGGAATTCCGGTGAGTTCGTCAAAAGCCATGATGATATCGGCACCGATGTTTCGCTGGATTTCCATCGAATATTCAGGTGTGAACATATGATAGGATCCATCGATATGGGATTTAAAACGAACGCCTTCTTCGGTAACTTTCCGCCGGTCGGAAAGCGAATAAACCTGAAAGCCACCGCTATCCGTCAAAATCGGGCGATCCCAAT
>JAEWHB010000161.1 GCA_023388015.1 Bacteroidota bacterium | reverse complement strand
AAAAGACACTGAGCGATGTTGAAATAGAAAACGTAATGAATCAATTAATTCGTAACTTTCAGCAAAATTTCAACGCGGAATTGAGAAATTAAAATCAAATCAGATGAAAAAAATATTCGTTTTAATGATTGTTTCAGGCTTGTTTTTCACAGCTTGTAAAACTTCGCCGGTAACTGATTTCAATGCTGTAAAAAATCTAATCGAATCCAATACCTGGCTTTTGCAGGATGAAAATGGAACGGTCGTGAGTTATAATAATCAGGAAGTTACGATGAATTTCGTGAACGAAAACGGGCTTCAGGCAGTTGGATTTGCCGGTTGTAACCGATATTTTTCAAGCGTTAGTTTACAACCCGAAAGTATAAAATTTGGTCAGGCCGGTTCTACGATGATGGCTTGTCCGGAAATGGATGGAGAACAGGCGTTTTTGGATTTGCTTTCACAAGTAAATGCTTATGAAGTTTCGGGGAGCGAATTGAAACTCTTTCAAGACAAAATTCTTTTGTTGAGATTTAAAAGAAAATAATTTAATCGAAAAAAATAGATGAAATCCTTGTCAATCGGCAAGGATTTTTTTTTTAAGGATAATTTCTCTCTCCAAAAACCGAACTTCCCACGCGGATCATATTGCTTCCTTCTTCGACAGCGATTTCATAATCACCGCTCATGCCCATGGAAAGTGTTTTGAGTTCCGGGTTTTGAGTTTTGAGTTGATCAAAAAAAGTTTTTAAGGCTCGGAATTCATTCCGGATTTGAGATTCGTCTTCAGTAAAAGTTGCCATTCCCATCAATCCTACAATTTTCACAAAAGGAAAATTTGATTCATAACTGGACAAAATTCGCCGGGCTTCCTCCTGTTCCATTCCGAATTTGGTTTCCTCGTCTGCAATGCTAATTTGAAGCAAACAAAGAATGATTCTCTCTTGTTTTAGCGCTTGCTTATTGATTTCTTTCAACAAACTTTCGCTGTCCACACTATGAATCAGATGCACAAAAGGCGCAATGTATTTGACTTTATTTTTCTGTAAATGCCCGATTTGATGCCAACGAATATCTTTGGGCAGAATTTCATATTTCCCCACCATTTCCTGCACCCGGTTTTCTCCGAAGTCAATTTGTCCGGCATCATAAGCTTTTAGGACATCTTCGGCGGGTTTGGTTTTGGAAACCGCTACAAGCGTAACTTCTTGTGGTAAATTTTCTTTGAAATAATTAATATTTTCTGCTATCCCATTCATTTTATTATTCAATCATTCTGTTATTCCCTCATTCAATCATTCTGTTATTCCCTCATTCAATCATTCTATTATTCTGTTATTCAATTACTCCATTACTCCTTCAATTGAAATATATTTAGTCCACTAAGGGGTTTAGGTTCAATATAAGTACTTTTGGGTGGCATTTTCAAACCAAGGTCAGCAATCATTTCCAAATCTCGTGCAGCAACGGGATACAGGAAAAATCCAAGTTTAAAATTTCCGTCGTCCACTTTCTTTTGCAACTTCTTGATACCGTTGGCGTTGCCAGTTCCACGCACAAATCCGATCCGGTTGTCGTCACTTGTATTCTGAATGTTTAAAATCGGTTTCAGAATTAATTCTTCCAAAAGATAAGTATCAAGTTCCGATAAACCTTTCACAGAAAGTGCTTCTCTTTTGACGAACAAACTGTAGAATTTCCCGTTGAGATACATACCGATATTGTGTTTTTTGGTGGGAAAAAACGCGTTTTCGCCTCTCTCGGCCATATCAAATTTTTCCTGAATAGCTTTCAGAAATTCTTCTTCCGACAAACCGTTCAAATCAGTAACCACCCGATTATAATCCTTGATTATCAACTCTCTATCAGAAACGAGCATCGCCATTGTATAATTAACAAGATCGTTTTGAGAAACGTCCTTCATTTTGCTGCGCATATATTCGGAATAAACCAACGAACTTTCCATACGGTGATGACCGTCGGCAATGTATAGGGCTTCGTATTTCTCAATCGAGTCTTTGATTTGTTGTAAATTCAGACGATTTTCAATCTGCCAAAGCTGATGCAGATTTTCATCTTTATCAGTAAATGAAGCAGCCGCTAATTTTTTCATTTCGACTTCCATCAGCAAATCAATTCTTTGATTGTGCGGATAAGTCAACAAAACCGGTTCGGAATGGAAATGCACATTTTGAAGATAATTAGCAAATAGTTCCACTCTTTTTGTCAGGGTTTCTTCGT
Organism: Bacteroidota bacterium; assembly: GCA_023388015.1. Taxonomy (GTDB): domain Bacteria; phylum Bacteroidota; class Bacteroidia; order Flavobacteriales; family Weeksellaceae; genus Moheibacter. The sequence continues at coordinate 1,652 of JAEWHB010000161.1, read as the reverse complement.
GTTTTTTAATTTTCCCGGATTTGTAATCTTCAAGATTTACCAAACCGATGATCCCTCTCACCTGCTCTTTGTCGGATTTCGTAAGCTGATAAATGTAAAAAGAAGTTTTATCCTGTTCTGAATTATTGCTTTTCACAAAATTCTGGAAGTTTTCTGCGATTTCCTTTAGTCTAATTTCCGAATCCTCATCTGCTTTTTCCCAAGTCGGTTTAATGATTTGGAGAAAAGAATCTGCATTTTGAGCGGTTTCCTTTCCCAATTCCTCCAATGTGAAACTGTCGATGGATTTTGTTGAAAAAAAGCCCGCAATTTCTTTAACGGGCCGTATTCCTCTAAACGGTTTGAATTCCGGCATAGTGTAAATTTAGCAATTTTATAGTTCTTTTAACCTTTATAAATTCTGGTGATTTGTTCGGCAAGCTCCATCCCGATTCTTTCCTGAGCTTCTTCTGTGCTTCCTGCCAAATGCGGCGACATTGAAATTTTTTCATTCATCAGCAAACGCACACTTGGTTTGGGCTCATCTGCAAAAACATCCAAACCTGCTCCGGCAATTTTCCCGGAATCCAGCGCTTCCAACAAGGCTTCTTCATCCACCACACCACCACGCGCCGTATTGATAATCATCGCTCCATCTTTCATTTTCTCAATTTCTTCCGCACCGATGATGTGTTTTTCCTGAGCCGGAATATGCAAAGAAATCACATCGGATTGCTTCAAAACATCCTCAAATGATTGGGTTTTGAATTTAAAAACGACTTTTTGTCCGTCGAAAAATTCAATTGGAACTTCAATTTCTTTTTGGGTTCTATTGTAAGCAATTACCTTCATTCCTGCGCCAATTGCATTTTTGGCCACCTCACGACCAATTCGTCCAAAACCGATAATCCCCATGGTTTTCCCTCTCAATTCACTGGCTTTGCCATAAGCTTTTTTCAGTTCTTTGAATTTGGTTTCACCTTCGAGCGGCATGGTTCGGTTGGCATCGTGAAGATTTCTAAAGAGCGAATAAACGTGCGCCATCACCATTTCGGCTACAGAAGCCGATGAAGCTTCAGGCGTATTGATGACCTGAATTCTTTTGGATTGGGCATATTCAACATCGATATTGTCCATACCAACGCCACCTCTTCCGATGATTTTCAGCTGGGTCGCATCAATCAAATCTTGACGGACTTTGGTCGCACTTCGTACCAAAAGCACTTCAACTTCGTTTTGGTTGATGAAATTGGCAAGCTGATCTTGGGCTACAAAAGTGGTAATCACTTCAAAACCTTCTTTTTCCAACATCAGTTTTCCACCCAATGAAATCCCGTCGTTTGCTAATATTTTCATTTATCAATTAAATTTAATCTATCCGAATTTCGTTTCAAATTCCTTCATCACATCCACCAAAACTTGCACACTTTCCAAGGGCAAAGCATTGTACATACTCGCACGGTATCCGCCCACATCCCGATGTCCGTTCAGACTGGAAATTCCGGCTTCCTTCCAGATTTTATCAAATTCCGGTTTTAGATTTTCGTCTTTCAGCACAAAGGTTGCGTTCATTTCGGAGCGATCTTCTTTTTCAGCTGTTCCGATGAACATTCCGTTGCGATCGATTTCGCTGTACATTAATTCCGCTTTTTGCTGATTGATTTTACTAATCG
>JAEWHB010000109.1 GCA_023388015.1 Bacteroidota bacterium | reverse complement strand
GTTGGGCCGGCGTTCCTTCAGATGAAATTGACGAATCCACTGCTGAAGAAATCAAAAATCTTGCCTATAATGAAAAATGCATCAGCGTTCCTTTGTCGGAAGAAGAAATTGAAGAATATTATTTCGGATTCAGCAATCGTGTGTTGTGGCCTCTGTTTCACTACTTTATGGAATATGTGGATTATGACGAAGACCATTGGAACACCTACAAAAAAGTCAATGAAAAATTTGCAGAAACCGTTCTCGAACATTTGAATGAAGGCGATAAAGTTTGGGTGCACGACTATCAATTATTGCTCGTTCCGCAATTAATCAAAGAAAAAAGACCCAATGTTTCAGTCGGATTTTTCCTTCACATTCCTTTTCCTTCGTATGAAATTTTCAGAACACTTCCCTGGCGGGAAGAAATTTTGGAAGGAATGCTCGGAGCGGATCTCATTGGATTTCATACCTATGATTACGAACGACATTTCATCAGTTCAGTCAGTCGTGTTTTGCATTATGAAACCAATATCAATTCGATTCACGCCGGAAGCCGTATTATAAAAGTAGATTCTTTTCCCATGGGAATTGATTATGAGAAATTTCATCAAGAAGCTGAAAACCAACAAAATAAAAATGAAAAAACTTTACTCAAAACCCGTTTGGAACAAAACCGCGCTTTGACGCCGGATGCGAAATTTATTCTTTCCATCGACCGCCTTGATTATACCAAAGGAATCGCAAAACGGCTGGAAGCTTTGGAATATTTTCTGGAAAAACATCCGGAATTCAATGAAAAAGTCCGGCTAATTATGCTGGCCGTTCCTTCCCGCGAAAACGTTCCGCAGTACCAGCAACTCAAAAAAGAAGTAGACGAACTCGTCGGAAAAATCAATGGAAAATTCTCCACAGCAACCTGGGTTCCGGTTTGGTATTTTTACCGTTCATTGCCTTTTGAGGAATTGGTTGAATTGTACACTTCATGCGAAGTGGCTTTTTTAACACCTATTCGCGACGGAATGAATTTGGTTGCAAAAGAATATATTGCTTCGCGAACTGACCAAACCGGCGTTTTGATTCTGAGCGAAATGACCGGTGTTGCACACGAAATGAACGATGCGCTCCTCATCAATCCAAATGATTACAACCAAATGGCCGAAGCTTTGAAAACCGCCTTGGAAATGCCGATTGAAGAACAAAAATCCCGAAATAAAATTCTTCAAAACCGAATCAAAAGATACAATGTAGAAAAATGGGCTTCTGCTTTTATGGAAGCATTGGACGCTGCTTCTGCCCTCAAGGAAGAAAAGCAAACGAAGTTTATGAGCGCTAAAAACAATGAAAAAATTATTAGGCGGTTCAAGGAATCCAGAAACAAAATTTTCTTATTGGATTATGACGGAACTTTGGCTGCTTATCATACAAATCCGGAGAGAGCCGTTCCTTCTTACGAACTTTATAATGTTTTGAATCAATTCATTCAAAATCAAATTGAAATTGTAATTATCAGCGGACGAGACCGGGCATTTTTAGATCGTCATTTTGGTCATTTGCCCATTCAATTAGTGGCTGAACATGGGGTTTGGATTAAAAAATCAAATTCCAAATGGAAAATGAGTCAAAACCTTCAAAAAGATTGGATGGAGTCCATTCGTCCGATTATTGAAAATTTTGTGGACCGAACGCCCGGTTCGTTTCTGGAAGAAAAGGAATATTCGCTCGTGTGGCATTATCGAAAAGTTGCGCCGGGACTGAGAGACATTCGGTCCAATGAATTAACCAACATCTTGCGGGGATTGCTCGCAAATTCAAATATCGCCGTTATGCAAGGCAATAAAGTCCTTGAAGTCAAGAGTGGAAGCATCAACAAAGGAAATGCTGCTAATGCTTTTTTAACCCGACCTTATGATTTTATATTTACAATCGGCGATGACTGGACCGACGAATTTATGTTCCGACAAGTCCCTGAACATGCGGTCAGCGTGAAAGTGGGAACCACTGAAACCGATGCGAAATATTATGTAGAAAACCAATCAAGCGTAAATGAATTGTTGAAAAGCTTCGTGTCGGCACAAGAAAAAGTTTAGGAATTTCATTTGGGCGCTCCCCGCGGCAATTCAAAAGGAAAAACTAAATCAAGAGGATTGCGCCGCGGGTCAGGCTGTCGGCACTCGCTTTTTGGATGGCTACGCAGAGCTCCGCCATTCAAAAGAGCTTAAACAAAGCCTCCATCCTTAGCGTAAAAAAGATTCTTTTAAAAAAACAATCCAATAAAAAACTATAAATTTTGTCAAATCCAGACCTTCAAGGTTTTGGAAACCTTGGAGGTATTTTGAAATAGTGAAATTTCCCCGATTAAACAACCTAATCCGGAGAAAAAGTTTCGCTGCGCTCTTTAAAAATGGATTAGCTCCGCTGATCCAAAGTTAGGAATACTCAACAAAAGCTTAGTACTTCGTACTTTTATCTTTTCTTTTTCTATTCGAACTCAAACAAGTTTGGTTCGATAATGAATTTTGCATCTTTATTGAATGGATTAGCTCCGCTGATCCACAATGAGAATTGACAAAAGAAAAGTTCGCTGCGCAATTTATTTTATTGTGTCAATCGTTCGAAAATAAATTTTCTTCCAATTGACACAATAAAAAAATCCATTCTTTAGAATGGACTTTTCTTTTGTCGGGATGACTGGATTCGAACCAGCGACCCCCGGCACCCCATGCCGATACGCTACCAGGCTGCGCTACATCCCGAATTTGCCGCAAATATATAAAAGTTATTGGGAATATTAATGAATAGCGGACAGTATGAAAAATCATTCACATTAATATTAAAAGTCTAATCACAGATTACTAATCACTATTTTTGTCTAAATAATTTGAATTATGCCATTAAAAAAAATAAATCCTACTCATACAAATGCTTGGTCCCGACTCGATGATCATTTCGTGGAAATTGAGCCAAAATCCCTTCGTGAATTATTTGAAAACAACCCCAATCGTTTTGAGCAATTTCACATTCGTTTTCAGGATATTCTTTTTGATTATTCAAAAAATAGAATCAATGCCCAAACGATGAAATTATGGTTCGAACTGGCAGAAGAATGCGGTCTGAAAGAGGCCATCGACAAACAATTTTCGGGTGATTTAATCAATGAAACCGAAGGACGAGCGGTTTTGCACACCGCTCTGAGAAACCGGGAAAATCATCCGGTTTTGGTAAACGGAAAAGATGTAATGCCCGATGTGAATGCGGTTTTGAAACAAATGAAAGCATTTTCAGAAAAAATAATTTCGGGCGAATGGAAAGGTTTTAGTGGAAAAGAAATTACCGATGTCGTAAACATCGGAATTGGCGGATCGGATTTGGGGCCTGTAATGGTAACCGAAGCACTGAAATCCTATAAAACGAGGTTGAACCTCCACTTTGTTTCCAATGTGGACGGAACGCATATCGCCGAAACCCTCAAAAATTTAAATCCTGAAACGACTTTGTTCATCATTGCTTCCAAAACATTTACTACACAGGAAACCATGACTAATGCACATACTGCACGTAACTGGTTTTTAAAATCCGGAGCTGAAAAAGATGTTGCCAAACATTTTGTGGCGCTTTCCACCAATCAGTCGGAAGTGGAAAAATTCGGGATTGATTCCGAAAATATGTTCGAGTTCTGGGATTGGGTCGGTGGCAGGTATTCGCTTTGGAGCGCCATTGGATTGAGCATTTGTCTGGCCGTCGGATTTGAGAATTTCGAAGAATTATTGGAAGGTGCTTTTGAAATGGATAATCACTTTAAAACCACAGAATTTGATAAGAACATTCCGATGATTTTGGCTTTACTCGGCATTTGGTACAATAATTTTTTCGGTGCGGAAAGCATCGCCATTCTGCCTTATGAACAATATTTGTCGCGATTTTCCGCTTATTTTCAACAAGGCGATATGGAGAGCAACGGAAAATATGTGGACCGAAATGGGATGCCGGTGGATTATCAAACCGGACCGATTATCTGGGGCGAGCCCGGAACCAATGGTCAGCACGCCTTTTATCAGTTGATTCATCAGGGAACGAAAATGATTCCTTGTGATTTTATTGCCGGGGCAAATTCACTGAATCCACTTGGCGATCACCACGCAAAATTATTGTCGAACTTTTTTGCACAAACCGAAGCATTGGCATTTGGCAAAACGGAAGAGGAAGTCATCGAAGAATTAAAAAATCAAGGAAAATCGCAAGAAGAAATTGATTTTCTAACGAATTTTAAGATTTTCGAAGGAAATCGTCCGACGAATTCCATTTTATACAAAATACTGACACCCAAAACTTTGGGCAGTTTAATTGCAATGTACGAACATAAAATTTTCGTTCAGGGTGTTATTTGGAATATTTACAGTTATGACCAATGGGGCGTAGAGCTGGGCAAGCAACTGGCCAACAAGATTTTACCTGAATTAGAGAACAAAGAAAATATTCATTCACACGATTCATCAACAAACGGACTTATCAATGCTTACAAAGAAATGCGCGATCCTCAGTAGTTTCCTACTGCTTTTGACAGGAATTTTACAGGCACAATTCCGCACGACGGATTTCCAGCTTTTGGGCAAAGTGGAAAGCGTTCAATCGGTTACTTATGCGTATGAAAATCCATCAAAAACCGAAGTTTCCGGCTTTCTGGACAGTGAACAATTTGATTCGGTCTATTTGAAATTTGACCGGAGAAGAAATCTGATTGTACGGGAAAACTTTTTGGGTTATCGGGGAAAATTAGGACTGTTTGACCGGACAATTCTTCAAATCAATCCTTCCAATCAATTGGAAAAACTAGAAACAACTTTAATTCAAAATGGTGAAGAACCTAGAAAAATTTCGCAGCGCAAAAAATTTTATTATTTGAGAAATCAATTGGTCAGACAAGATGAATTTAATTCGGGTCGGACTTCTGATCAGTATTGGGTTACGAATTATCTTTACGAAAAGGGAGAAATTGCTGAAAAGGTTTTTTGGATGGAAGATGAGATTTTTTCCAGGGATCAATTCAACTATAATTTTAAAGGAGAATTAACCGAAGAAAAAAACTTTCACAACAACGGAAGCGTTGGCAAAACCATTGATTACAAACATGTTAATGGATTCCTTTCAAAAAAAACAACGAGTTCGGGCAATGAAAAGACAACCGAAACGTTTATATACGATAGCGAATTTTTGTCGAAGTATGAATTAATGGATAATTCAGGAAGAATTTTGCGGACTGAAACTTATGACAAAAACGGCCTTCTCTCCGAACTTCAAAAGTTCAACCATAAAACGAAACAAATTGACAATTATAGTTTTAAATTTGAATTAGACAAAGAAAATAATTGGATCAAATGTGAAATTTCACAGAATAAAACCCCCATTTATGTCATCAAAAGAACAATTAACTATTTTTAATATGTAATGTTTATGGAAACAAATGAAAACCAAACAACTTACGACCAACCTAAAAAAACAAAAGAATACATAATCATTGGCGTGCTGGCCGCGCTTTTACTCGGAAGTCTTGGCTATAATTTTTATCAGCATCAGCACAATAAATCTGAAATGGGTTTGATGGAAGTCGATTTGAAAGACACGGAACAAGCCAAAATTATCTTACAGAATCAGTTGGATTCACTTACCGAGGAATTCGAGCAATCGCGTGTTGATATGGAGGTAAAGGATTCTTTATTGTCCAAACGCGATGCTGAAATCTTTGACAAACAAAAGGAAATTCAGAATATTTTGAATAAATCAAATGTTTCGGAATCTGAACTCAAGCAAGCGAAACGTATGATCAATGCTTTGAATGCTGACATTGCCCGATTCAAGCAAGAAATCGCTGTTTTGCAGCAAAAAAATGATTCACTACTCGTGGTCAATGATACGCTTCGCTATAACTCTTTCAAATTGGGCGAAAAAGCCAATATTCAAAAACAAAAAGCGGAAGCCACTGAAAAGAAAATGCGTTCGACTTTCTCGGTTTCCAATTATCAGATTACCGGTCTGCGCGTACGAAACAGTGGAAAAGAGGTTGAAACCGACAAAGCGAAAAGAATTGACAAATTACGCGTAAGTTTTGATTTGGATCCGAATGAATTTGCTGAAA
>JAEWHB010000057.1 GCA_023388015.1 Bacteroidota bacterium | reverse complement strand
ATTCCATCGAACTCAATGCTACTTTTTATAAAATGCCTGATTGGCAACAAGTCCAAACCTGGAAAAACAAGACGCCCGAAGGTTTTCAATTCTTCCCGAAAGTTCCCAACATCATCACGCATTTTCGGCGATTGATCAATGTCGAAGAACCCATTGAGAATTTCGCAAATGCCGTGAGTAATTTCGAAGAAAAATTCGGGATGGCTTTTATGCAATTGCACGACAATTTCAAACCCAAGGATTTTGATCGTTTGAAAAATGCGCTGGAAGCTTTCCCAAAAGGTTTTCCGCTTGCCGTGGAAGTTCGCAACGAAGAATGGTTTTCTGACGAAAAAATCAATGATGAATTTTGCTCATTGCTCGAAAGTCTGAATATGGCCAACATCATTGTGGACACGGCCGGAAGGCGCGATATGATGCACATGCGACTGACCAGTCCGGTGGCTTTCATCCGATATGTAGGTGCGAACCATGAGTCGGATTATGACCGATTGGACGAATGGGTGGAAAGGATTAAAATCTGGAAAAATCAGGGATTGCAAAAACTCTATTTCTTTGTGCATCAAAACATTGAATTGGAGTCTCCTCTGCTCGCTTCACAGTTTATTGAAAACCTAAATCTGGCATTAAAATTGGATTTGAAAATCCCAAATTCCGGTAATAATCAGACTTCGTTGGACATGAAATAAGCAATCCGGGATTGATTGAAAATTCTAAAAAAAACGAAAGATGAGACTAATAAAATTCTTTCCCGTTGCACTTCTCTCAGGTTTTTTTCTACTGACTTCCTGTGGCAGTACAATTCCTGATAATGCGCAAGCTGTTCAGGGATTTCAAAAGGACAAATATTTGGGAAAATGGTATGAAATTGCCCGACTTGATTTCAAATACGAAGAAGGTTTGAACAATACCACTGCCCATTATTCGCTGAATGAAAACGGTTCCATAAAAGTTGTAAACCGCGGCTATGACTACGAAAAAGAGGAATGGCGCGAAGCCAATGGAAAAGCGAAATTTGTAGGTGAAGAAAACATCGGAATGCTGAAAGTTTCTTTTTTCGGGCCTTTTTATTCGGGGTACAATGTGATTGCGATTGATGAAAATTATCAGTACGCACTCGTTGCGGGCGAAAGCCTGAAATACCTTTGGATTCTTTCGCGCGAAACGACAATTCCGGAGGAAATCAAAAATGATTATTTAAAAATTGCGGAAGAAATCGGATATACAACTTCGGATTTAATTTGGGTTGAACACAACCCATAAATTATTTCTCGAGCCAGATTTTAAAATCATTTACACGCTCACGCGAAACAATCAACTCCTCCTCCACTCCTTTAATATACAACTGGTAACGACTTCCTGAATGCGTGGTAATGTTTTCTATATGACGAAGATTTACAATGGAATTCCGGCTGATTCGAAAAAAATCTTTGGGATTTAATTGAGATTCCAAATCGCCCAGACTTTGTTCAATTGGATATTCGCGATTCTCCATAAAGAGATAAGTAGCTTTGTTTTTTGAACAGAAACAGGAAATAGTTTCAGTCTGAATGGTTTTCAAATTCGAACCCACTTTCACCAAAAAGCGTTCGCGGTATTTATTGTCAAAATTATTGTTCAACAAAGATTGAAGCTGAAAAGCATCCCAAACCACGGGATTTGTCCGTTCACGGTATTTTGCGATGGCTTTTCGTAAATCCGTTTTATTAATTGGTTTCAATAAATAATCTATACTATTGAATTTAAATGCTTTAAGCGCATATCCATCATAAGCAGTTGTGAAAATAATAGAACTTTTGGGCTGGACTTGTTCAAAAATTTCAAAACTGATTCCATCGCCCAGTTGAATGTCCAAAAAAATCAATTCCGGCTCTTGGTTATTTTGAAACCACTGGATAGACTCTTTCACGCTGTTCAGCATAGCAAGCGGTTCGATTCCTTCTTCCTGAAGTAATTTTACCAGATAACGCGCAGCTGGTTTTTCGTCTTCTATGATGATTGTTTTCATTGAATTTTGAATTTATCGGATTATTTTCCGTTTCGGATTCGGCGTTGTTTTTCCAACTCTTTCAACACCTGACGTTCTTTCCAATTTGAATTATTGAAAAATCCGAAAACGCTTAAACCGTGAAAAACAATCCCAATACCCCAACCTGCCAACGGATAAATCGCCCAAAAATGACCTCCGTTTTTCAGATTTAAAAATATAAAATAACCATTTACAATCAGATAGCAGGCAAGATGGATGTAAAAGCCTATTTTTTCTTCCACAGCTTTTTTGGCTCGCTGGTATTCTTCCGTCGTATAATTATGTTTCGGTTCCATTGTCTTTATTTTTTTGTTTTCGAAGTTCTTTTCGAATTAATTTATCCTTGAATTTTCCGGGCAACATAACAAAGGCAAACCAAATCAAACTCATCGTAAATCCTATCGCCGGCCAGTACGCCCAATCATAAGTTCCATCTCTTAAATCCAACCAATGCAGGTAACCCAACATCACCACATAGCCGACTAAAATCAGGTAAAAATCCTGAATATCTTTCACGGTTTTTTCAATGTGTCTGAATTCTTTTTCTATTGTTTTCTGAATTTTCATAGATTTTAGTTTAATTATTCAAAAAATCGATTACGTTCTTGCTGTCTTCTCTCCAATTCTTTTTGAATCATTCTGTCTTTCCAAGAGCTTGAATTAAAAAATCCATAAACTTCCACATAATGGAAAAACACACCCATTCCCCATCCAAGCAGTGACCAAAATGCCCAGTCATAACTGCCGTCCCGCAGATCCAAAAAGGTCAAAAACAAATTCACAATGATGTAACTCGCCAGATTCCAATAAAAATCTTGAACATCTTTCACACGCTTTTGTGCGGCTTTAATTTCTTCTTCTGTATAATTTTGATGAACTTCCATAGCCATAATTTTTTCGGTTAATAAGGGGATTTTGACAATAAATTCTTCAGCCGTACGACTGATTTCAACTTCTTTTCGGGTAAAGGATTTGTAACGGTCTCTGATGTTCTGAAGTCCCTTTCCCGTGCTGTTATGCATTTGATTTTTTATTTGTAAATTGTTAATTATCAGCAAATAATCATTTTCAACTAAAACTTTAACTTTCAAAGGTTCTTCACTTGAAATTCGGTTGTGCTTGATACAGTTTTCCAATAAAATCTGCAAGGATAGCGGCACAATCTGTAAACCTTTCGGTAGATTTTCTGATATCTCAAATTCAAGTCCGTCTTCATATCTTTTTTGAACCAGGTTCATATAGGTCCGGCTGAAATCAATTTCTTCTTCAAGTGAAACCAGTGCTTTGTCTTTTTGCTCTAGTACATACCGGTAAACCAATGAAAGTTCGCCTACAAATTCCTGCGCTCTGTCAGGGTTTTCTTCAATCAATCCATTGAGAACATTCAGGCTATTGAACAAAAAATGCGGTCCGATCTGGGATTTCAGTGATTCGTGTTCAGTGGAGATCTGAATTATTTTTTCTTTTTGTTCTTTTAATTTATTGGCCTGATAATGCTGAATTAAGGCAATGACATGAAAAATAGTGGCAATGGTCGTAGCAATCCAAATCAACCTACTCAGAGAACCCAAAGATTTCATGGAAAGTATCCAATTCGTAGAATCTTTTAAGTCATTTCCCAATACGAGCAGCATCACAAAATAGAGAATTCCTCCCGCCAAAAGTGTTACAATACTGCTCCCCAAAATTCCGGTCAGTAAGCGCTTGGTAAAACTTTTCCAATCAAACCCGGGAAAGTTATTTTCTACAAAATCGGAAACCGGTGCATTGGCAAAATAAAGTCCCGTAGTGAAAAACAAAGTCCATAGAAAATTGGTTAATATGTCTTTCCAGCCGGGAAGTTGATTGTTGTTGAAGATGTACAACAAGATGAAAAACAATGAAATAAGCACCGAAATAACGGAAATATTGCGGATATGTTTGGGCATATTTTTCATCGGAACACTTGATTCAAATTAATTTTGAGGTTTATTTTTTACAAGTTGAATTCAGAATTTCATCAACTTGCTGTTCGCCCCATACGGGTTCGAAGTTTTCCTTGTTTTCAGTTTCAAAAAGCGCCTTTGCACGTTCAATCTGCGGACAATATTCTTTGGGATTTTTGCCCCAGAATTCGGCTCCGCCCATATTGTATTGCGCCATCAGGTACAAGGCACGCGGATTTTTTGAATCAATTTTCAACGCATCATCATAATCTTTGATGATTGCTCCCGAAAGCGGCATGGCATAAGTTTCCGGATCTTTGGCAACTTTCACCGTTCGGAATAATCCTCGGAGTGTCAGGACTTCTGAATTTCCAGGTGCGAGTTCATCCAAAATAAGATACTTGGTTTCCAACTCATCCACCGTTTTGATTGCTTTTGATTTTTCTTGCGAAAATGCATTTAAAGTTCGGATGAAAATCGAATAATAAAGCGGCAACCAGTTTTGGGTTTCTACTTTAGCAATTCGGTCAAAATGCTGTGCCGCTTTCTCCATATCATCTGCCGATTGGGCTTCTTTGAAAGAAGTGAGCGCTTTGGTCATTTCAGTTTCGTATTGGGTTTGCGCATTTACAAACCAGCTACTAAGCAAAATTGTCATAAATAAAATAATCCGATACATAATTTTTGATTTTGAATTTCTTGGGACAAAATTCGCCCGGGAAATAAATTTATCAAAAAACTTTCGGATGAACTGTTATTTTTCAAGGATGAATTGTGGGAATTGTATTTACTTGTCAAGAATCCAACTAACTAAATCCCTTCCATCAACGATGCTCCATGAATGCGGATGTCGCTCTTCATCCTTTCTATAGCCCTTATTCTGCGTCAAAATCAAATCAGAATTCAATCCTTTTTCACTAAAAAATTCATGCGCCATTTTTAATTGAAAATAATTTGTCTCATCCAAATTTCTCCCTCTGTTTTCGCTGTACCAAATACTGTCAGGCTCTGAATAAAAACGAATTTTCAAGTTTTTATAGAATTCTAAATCTAATTTTTCCTTTTGAGAATTCATAAAAAATGAATGATTGAGATAATTATTTGGTTTTTCATCAGGTTTTCCTATTTCATTTTCTAAAAATGTGGATACATGGATGGCTTCATCTAGCGCATTTTGATTAAAGTTCAGATCAATATCCTTTTTTGAATTCACATATAATTGCTCCAAATCGATCGGAGAATCCACCATGAACACGGCTTTTGGTTTAATTTCAGCATTTTTCTGCATATAAACCGATAAGTTTCCGGCCAAATTTCCGCCGCTGGAAAAACCACCTAAAACAAGATTATCAGCAGAAATTTTATTTTGATTAATTATTTGGCTTAAGAAATTGGATAATCGATATTTATCAGACTCTTTTAGAAATAATTTTTTATTTTCATTTAACAACACTACAGAAATTTTATTCTTGAGCAATTCGTCAATGAATTTTGCTTCGGATAAGGTGTGTTCTGCATCACAGAAATAACAGGGAAATAGAATAACGACAGCCTTTTCGTTTGAATTTTTTAATAAAGTATAATCTTCCGTTTTAAATTCTGAATACGAATTACAACCAAAAGCAATTAAAGAAAACGCCCAAAACACTAGGTATTTGAATTTTATTTCAATCCTTCCCACCATTTTGTGAAATTTTGAGTGGAATCTTTCAAAAAGAAAATTTCGCCGATTTTGGGCGTCACATACGGCATCCCAACTTTTTCTGCTTCGATGATTACACGTTTCATCGGATCGTCCCAAGTATGATTCCCCAATTTAAATTTGGAGTTATGAACCGGCATAAATCGTTTCGCTTTCAGTTCCTGCGCGACTTTCACAACTTCTTCAGGCAAAAAGTGGATGTATTTCCATTTCTCATCATATTGTCCGTTTTCCAAAATCGCCAGATCAAATG
>JAEWHB010000033.1 GCA_023388015.1 Bacteroidota bacterium | reverse complement strand
ATTGATTACAAATTTTCTATTTTTGGGCAAATGTATCGAAAAAAATGACAAATAAAATAAGTAATTTATTCAAAGTTAAATATCCCATCATTCAGGCCGGAATGATTTGGAACAGCGGATGGAAACTGGCTTCAGCTGTAAGTAATCAGGGAGGACTCGGACTCATCGGAGCAGGCAGTATGTACCCGGATGTTCTCGATGAACACATCCTGAAATGTAAAAAAGCGACCGATAAACCTTTTGGGGTCAATCTTCCGATGTTGTATCCCGACATTCAAACGCATATTGAAACCATCATAAAACACAAAGTTCCTATCGTTTTCACTTCAGCCGGAAACCCGAAAACCTGGACGCAGATTCTTAAAGATGAAGGAATTACAGTCGTTCACGTCGTGAGTAGCGCCAAATTTGCCATTAAGTCCCAAGATGTAGGCGTGGATGCAGTAGTGGCAGAAGGTTTTGAAGCAGGCGGACATAATGGCAGAGATGAAACCACGACTTTTTGTCTGATTCCCGATGTCAAACGGAAAATCGAGATTCCTTTAATTGCTGCCGGAGGAATTGCTACAGGAAGACAACTAGCTGCGGCTATGCTCCTCGGAGCCGATGGAGTCCAGATTGGTTCGCGATTCGCCGCCACATACGAATCTTCCTCACATAACCGTTTCAAGGAAATAATTGTCAATACGGACGAAGGCGGAACGGAACTTACTTTGAAAGAATTAGCACCCGTTCGGTTGATTAAAAATGAATTTTATCAGGAAGTTGTTCAGGCTTATGAGAAATGTGCGACCAAAGAAGAATTAATTGATTTATTGGGAAGAGCTCGTGCCAAAAAAGGAATGTTTGAAGGTGATTTGGTCAATGGTGAACTGGAAATAGGGCAGGTCGCTTCGCTGATTGATTCCGTGGTTTCAGTAGAAGAAGTTTTCAATGAAATTCTCAGCGAAATCCGAAATCTGGACTTTGGATTTCAGAAAGATTTTCTCTGATTGGATAATTGCTTTTAAAAGATAAGGTCTTTCGTAACTGCTTTGTAGCACCCGAATGGGATTGAAAAAAAAGGCGTTCCGTAGATGATAATATGCCTTTAGGCACTACCGCTTTGTAGCAACCAAACGGAAACGGAGGAAGGGCGTGCCGTAGGTACGCCACCATTATTGAAGGATTTATTTGTCATGATTTTTGCCGATGCAAAAATGCACGCCAAATAGGATATAATTAGTCCATTTTAGTTACAAAGCGTTTGCCCCGATGGGGCATTTCCTTAAATCAATTATGATAAGTTTGCGTTTGAGTATCTGCTTTTCCACGTTGAAAAATTGTTAAGATAATGTGCCTTTAGGCACTACCGCTTTGTAGCAACCAAACGGGAACGGAGGAAGGGCGTGCCGTAGGTACGCCACTTTTTAACTGATCTATTTGTCATGATTGCCGACGCAAAATACACGTCAAATAGGATATAATTAGCCCATTTTAGTTACAAAGCGTTTGCCCCGATGGGGCATTAAAGATGGTTAGGCACTACCGTTTTATGGAATTTTAATTCAAAACTTTCCTGATTTTGTCTTGATTCCATTTCAATGCATCAAAATGTGCATCTGATTTTATAAAAATCATTTTACCATCGGGAAGGATGATGGCGGAATTTCCACAGAAATTGGACTTGGGAAAATATAAGTTTTTCAGAACGCCGGCAGTATCAGTTAAAACACGATTGTCCCAACTGATTATTTTATTAAAGTTTTTGCCAGGTTCTTTAAAATGAAAAAAGGATAAATTTTTTCTTTTTGAAACTTGTTCGAGAACGAAATTCTGTCTTTCAGAGATTACCGTTTTTATATATTCGTCGTTTTGTTGATCCAAATTGTTCCAGCAGGATTCCCGGTCGTATTCATATTTGATAATGATGGTGTCCTGGATTTGACCAAAGCTATACTTTTTCAGTTCGTTTTTTAGCAAATCAAATTCAGATGGATTTAATTGTCGAACCTGATCTTGACCAGAAATCCCCGATGAATTACAATGAGTGAAAATCAGACAAAAAAACAGGATAGATAGGAGTTTTGACATAAACTTAGTTCAAATTGAAACAATTAATAAGCTAATTTATAATTTCTAAATAAAATAAAGTAATCAGGATTAAAAAATGAGCCTTTAGGTACAATCGCTTTGTAAGAATCAGGTTGAAGAATAGTCAAAATCATGTGCCATTAGGCACTACCGCTTTGTAGATTTAGAAATCATGATGTTTGTGGGCGTGCCGTAGGTACGCCACCTTTTTAACGATTTATTTGACATGATTTTTGCCAATGCAAAAATACACGCCAAATAGATTATAATTTGCCCATTTTTTTCACAAAGCGTTCGCCCCGATGGGGCATTCCTTGTAATCTTTTTGCGGAATTAGGCTTATTTCTTCTTATAATTCTCCGGATTCAAAGCACCTGGTGACCAAGATTGAAGAAATTCCATCACCAGTTTTTTGCTGTGGCCTTTTCCTTCTTCCAGATAACCCGAACTTTGGGTGTGAATTCTTTTACCATTTCCGTCAAGTACGACAAAAACCGGAAATCCGAAACGTTGCGGAAATTCCAACGTTTCCAACACATCCAAATTCTGATTTTCTTTGCTGTAATTCAAATGAACGATTTCATAATTTTCTGCGATATATGCTTTCAATTCTTCGTCCGTCGTAGTCAGATCGTGAAATAATTTACACCAACCGCACCAGTTACCACCGATTTGAATCAGGATATGTTTATCGTTTGCTTTAGCTTGAACAACCGCATTTTCAATGTCTTTTTTAGCATCGGCCTCCGGATTATAAACATTGAATTTATCTTGTGCAAAAAGGCTTTGCATCGTAAAAACCAATACAAAAACCGTGATTATATTTTTCATCAGAATCAAATTATTAAAAACCAAAGATATTGAATTTGTGATTCAGGATTATGATTTTAACTGCGAACTGATAAAATTTAAGTCAATTTATATTTTAAGATGATTATTAATTATATTTGTTGTTTGATTTTAAAAGAAGCTAATTATTTAATTTAAATCAAGTTTTAAGAATTGAAAGATAGATTTTTGAAAGAATTAACTCCATTTGAGGGAATTATTCGAAAAGTAATGTGTTCATTAAGGGTTTAAATAAAACGCAAACAACGAAAGCAGAATTATTTAGACAAAATTTAAAACCATAATAGACACAAATGAATACAAGATATTTAGATTTAATTGAACAATCCTTTTATTTTCCTACGGAAGAATTTAAGCTGGTAGACGGGAACCTGCAGTTTCATGGTATTGATATCATGCAACTTATTGAGGAGCATGGAACGCCACTTAAATTCACATATCTCCCGAAAATTTCACAAAACATCCAAAAAGCCAAAGGCTGGTTTGATGCCGCGCGAAAAAAACTCGGTTACAAAGGAAAATACAGTTATTGTTATTGTACCAAAAGTTCGCATTTTCATCACGTTTTGGAAGAAGCATTGAAGAATGATATTCACATCGAAACTTCCTCGGCTTATGACATCAACATCGTAGAAAATCTTTTGGAAGAAGGATTGATGACGACGGACCAATATGTGATCTGCAACGGATTTAAACGCAACCAATACATTGAAAACATTGCGCGTTTGATCAATAATGGACACAAAAAGGTTATTCCGATCATCGATAATCTGGAAGAACTTCCACTTTTGCTGGAAGCGACCGATAAAAAACTGGAAATCGGAATTCGGATTGCTTCGGAGGAAGAACCAAAATTTGAATTTTATACGTCCCGTTTGGGAATTGGTTATAAAGACATCGTTCCTTTTTATAATAATTATATTAAAGATGAAAAAAATGTAAAGCTGAAAATGCTGCATTTCTTCATCAATACAGGAATTAAAGACAATTCCTATTATTGGAACGAACTTACCAAATGTCTGCAAGTTTATGTGAAACTAAAGGAAGTTTGTCCAACTTTGGACAGTTTGAACATCGGTGGCGGATTCCCGGTGAAAAATTCGCCGAGTTTCGAATTTGACTACGCTTATATGGTGGAGGAAATTCTGAATCAAATCAAAATCATCTGTGACGATTGGGAAATTCCGGTGCCGCATATTTTTACGGAATTCGGGAGTTTCACGGTAGGAGAGAGCGGTGCGATGATTTACAAAGTTCTTCAACAGAAAAAACAAAACGACCGTGAGTCCTGGAACATGATCGACTCTTCATTCATGACGACTTTGCCCGATGCTTGGGCGATCAATAAAAGATTTGTATTATTTCCCATTAACCGATGGCAGGACAGATACGAGCGGGTTTTGCTGGGCGGACTGACTTGCGACAGCGATG
>JAEWHB010000023.1 GCA_023388015.1 Bacteroidota bacterium | reverse complement strand
AGGGGATATAAGCTATCCTAAAAATCCGGCAACAAAACTCTGGACAACAATAAACCTCGCTTAAAACAGCTTAAACGAGGTCAAGAATTTTTGTTTTCAATAAAATTTGGAGTTGTGCAACAGTTACCCTTGTTAACGGCAGTGTTTGTTATTTAATCCAACTTGTAGCTTTCGTTGCATAAATAACTTTAGAACTCAATACGTTTCCATCAAAGAAGTTTGTTCCTAATAGTTTAACTAATTCTTTCGCTTTAATTTTAGGATTGGAATCTAAAGTCTTTTTTAGAACTTTGAATTTTTTATACTCAAGGCATTTTTGTCTTAAAAGACTTTTCGTTTCGTCCGTATCTTTTACTTGAATAAGTTCTTTTCCGAAATCAGTGAGTTTCTTAGTGTTGTCAATTATTTCCAAAAAGAGAAGGTCTTTATTAAATTTACTATTAATAACACTTTCATCCAATTCAAAAAGAGGTAATATTTCCATTATTTCCTTGATTGAAGTCCGAGGCAAAAAAGTGTCTTTTTCAGATTCATTAAAATTTAGTGTACTTATACCACCTCTTCCTTTTTTAGGTTCAATTAGCTTTTCTTTGATTGATAAATTAGATAAGTTAAACCAACTTATTAAGTTTTTAGAATAAGCATCCCAAGTATTATCTTGAAACTCTTGTTTGAAAATTTGTTTTAAAATGATAATTATGTCTTCTTTATCAATTTTTGACTTTTTGATTTTTCTTAGTGCAATATATGGAGTGTAGTTAGAGAATTTAGTACTTATGAATTCGACAAATCCATCTTTGCTGATTTCAATGTCTTTTTCAGCATAATAATTTTCCTCGTTTTTATTAATCAAACCTATATTTCTAAGTTCAATCAAAATATTGTTTAAAGTATCTTGACTAATTCCTTTTGGATGCTTTTCCGCTAATGAACTAATTGATTCTGTTGTATCTTTTTCAAACAGAAGAAAAACCTCCAAACACAAATTTACTCCCTGTCGCAGTAAATAACTTTCTCCAATAATAGGTATTTCTCCGGTTACCAAATAATCCCTGTAAATATCCCAATAAATGTTATATATCGCTCCCGATCTAATGATTAATCTCTTATGCAGTAATGAGCTAATAATGTTTCCAGGAATCAATTCCCCAACTTCCGTTTCTTCAAAAGAATTACCTTCGTATGCTCTTTTCGCAATTAATTTCAAAGCTCTGAATTCATCACTTTGCAATCTTTCATCATCCTTTTTAAATAAATCTAGAATATTCAGATTTGATTCTAACAATTCTTCTCTCTTTAAACCAGATTGTATTTGGTCATAAATATGAATACATAGTTTTTTTGTTAACCAAGGAAGTCCTTGTGAACTTTCCTTAATTCTATCTTTTATACTTTTAGGAACAATCCCTATAGAACCTTCTAATTGTTTTATGATACCGTCTATTTCTTTTTCCCCAAATTCACTTACTGTAAATTCTTTAGCTTGTTCTTTTGCCTGTTGCCAAATATGATAGGATGAATCATCGCTCTGTATTAAAAAGTCTGATTTCCAAGAAAAACCAATAATGAGATTTGGTTTCAAGTCAGTAACATCTGAAAGAAATTTATAAAATGTTTTAAAAAAATCTTTTTTCCTAAAAACATCTTCAAACTGGTCAAATATTAGAACTAGATATTTTTTTTCAACCTCTAATAAATTCAAAAGTTCTTTTATGCTTTCAGAGGAAAGAAGGTCTACATTTGATGTGAACTCCAAATCTTTTGTAAAGATGCTTTTGTGTATGAAATTTTGCTCATAAGCCTCTTTAATAATCTTATTAAAAGACAGTGCTACAAAGTTATCTGAATTAGCACTTCTTGTATCGATAGCAACAGTGAAAAATCTATTTTTATAATGTTTGTTTTGGCTTCTACCTTTAATCTCTAAAACTAACGAACTCTTACCCCAACCAGATTTTCCATTTAAGTAGAAAATATGCTTGTCAGTTTTTTTGTCTTCAATCTCTTTAAAGAAAGATAAAACGTCTCGTCTGATTTCATCACGTCCAACGAAATGATTTCTTGAAGAAGACGCAGGAAGATAATCATACCAATTTTCACTTTCTTGAACCTCTGAGATAGATTCAATCTGAATATTTATATCTATTTTTTCTTTGTAATCAGCTTTGTTGGAATAAATCTCAATGAATTCTAAATTTTGAATCTCCAAAATGCTGTTTTTTAAATTTTGAAGAATTTCTTTGCTGATTTGAATTTTATTATCGTTTGCATTTATTACGATAAACTTTGTAGGAAGGGCATTTGATTCATTTATTAAATAGATGAGAAAGTCTCCAAAATATGTTACGGCTAGAGTTCTTTTTGAAATTAGATAATTTTTCAGTTCTGATATTGGTTCAAAAATCATTTTTCCATCAGACAAAATTTTGATAATTTCGGATGGCTCAAAAAATGTTAGATTTTTGTATTCTGGTCTTGCCTTGATTTCGGAAAGTAAAGCTCCTGCTTGACTTTCCAATTCTTGAGTTCTAAAGAAATATCCTTTGTCAATTTTTTTAAACCCTACATTAAAAGAAAATTTTGACAATTCGTCTGACGAAACTTTTTCTTTTGCTTTACATTCTACATAAAGAGATTCTTTATTGTGTTTATGTTCAGCCACAAGATCAATTTCCATTCCCGAGTAGTTGATATTTCCTCTAATATCATATTGATGCAAAGTCAAAAGGTTACGAATTAAATTTTCAAAGCAATTTCCTTTTGCTTTGTTTGATGAACCATCTTCTAGAATTATTTTTATTTCTGACTTCATTAATTAGGGTAGTCGTTTCTTTAACATTGCCGTTAACTTACAAATATGCGAAAAAAAGGAATTTTAACAAATTTTCAAATTTGGAAATCAAGGGCTTGAATCCTTGAAGCACAATCATATCGTATGAAAAATCACAAAGGCCTCTCCGGTAAAAAATCTTTAGGAGAACAATCAAGTGTTTTAGCTATAAGATTTAAATGAATTATGTTATATTTTGCTTTTTTGGATGGGGCTTCGATTTGGGAAATAAAGCCAATGTTTTTGCCAATAGAAAGAGATAACTCTTCCTGAGTAATACCTTTAAGTTCTCGAATTTCTTTAATTTTCGAAATTACAAAACGCTCTATTTCATCCAAAGAATCGTGCATAGGTCAAATTGAATGAAAAAAAGCAGTAAATATTATGTGCTATAATACATATTTTATATATATTAGCAGAAATAATAAATTTGCAATACTTCCAATAGGATTAAAAATATTAGAAGCAATTGCTTAGAATCTCAAATCGAAAACTGGTAATTTTAGACAACGAGAGGATAAGTAAATTTGCTCACGACCGCGGCGTGGGCTCTCTTATCGTTGTAAGGTATACCAGTACCCCGATTTGGTAAGTTGAGTTCCACGCTTTTCTTTTGCGTTCCGTGTTGAGGGTTTTGAGTTAAGTGTTTTCTCTGGGTATTCTGCTTTGGGTTCGGCAATTTCTGATTAATCGGGGGTATTGCTTAAATGCAATACTTATGAAAACTACCACTACTATTCCCAAGGTTTTAAGACTCGGATCTCTGTTTGAGCTTTTGAAAAAAGGTGATCCCAATGTTATGGTGTTTCTGTATAGCCGTTACAGCCGGCGTCTCTTTGGGATCGGCCGGGAGATGATCCGTGATGAATTTGTGGTGGAAAGCCTGGTGCAGGATGTCTTTCTGAAACTATGGTTAAACCGGGATACAATAGAAGATCCGGATCATATTTTTTTCTTTTTGCGTTTTGTGATGAAACGGGATTGTATTTCCTATTATACAAGACCCCGGAACCGTTTTTTTCGTAGTGTGCATTCGCTGGAGCGTTATGAGAATTTTCAGGATTATCTGGCGGGTTATGATCCACTGAAAGATGCGGAGCATCTACTGGATCAATCGCGGGAGGAGAAGGCGCTGGCGAAGGTGAAGGCCGTTTTGCCCTTTTTGTCGCCCAAAAGACGGCATCTGATTGAGCTCTGTCTGCAGTATGGTTTTCGGTATAAAGCCATCGCTCAGGCTATGGGTAGCAGCGTGACCGAAATCAGTAATGAGGTGAAAAATGCCATAGCGGATATAAAAAATATACTGGAAGGGAGTTCTTTTGGGAGTCGGCAAAAGATGGTGGAAAAGGTGGAAGCAGTCTCCCCGGAACTGACAGCTTTGGGGGCAGAGATTTTGCAACTGCGATATGAGCAAAAATATACGTTTGCGGAAATTGCATCGGCACTTGGGTTAACAGCCACGGAAGTCCATCAGGAATTTCTGAAGGCGTATCCTTTGCTTCGTTCTGTACATAAGTCTGACAAAACGATCTGATATGGGAAATAAAAAACTTCATCTCACGCGGCGCATTCAATTGGTAATCGATCATCCAGTACCGGAAGAGCGGAAAGAAATGCTGGATAAGCTCTATCGGTTTCAGAATCGTTGTTTTCGGGCAGCGAACCTGATTGTATCGCATCTCTATGTACAGGAAATGATCAAAGATTTCTTTTATCTGAGTGAAGGCATACAGTATAAACTTGCCGATGAAAAGAAGGAGGAAAATGGCATGTTACAACGTTCGCGGCTCAATTCTACACATCGTCTGGTTTGTGACCTTTTTAAAGGTGAAGTGCCGACGGATATTTTGGGTAGCCTGAACAATACGATCCATTCTTCTTTCTCCAAAAACAAGGTGGAATATGGGCAGGGTATTCGTTCGCTGAGGAATTTCAAACGGGACATTCCGATTCCGTTTATACCCCGTAATATGAGCGGTTTTACTTATAATCCGGAGAAAAAGGCGTTTACCTTCCGTCTGTTTTCTATTCCTTTTAAAACTTATTTGGGAAAGGATTTCAGTGATAAGCGTAAGTTGCTGACGGCATTGGCTGAAGGGACACTGAAACTCTGTACCTCGCAGATTCAGCTGAAGAGGAATAAGATTTATTGGCTGGCGGTCTTTGAAATGGAAAAGGAAGAACACGGGCTAAAACCGGAAATCGTTGCAGAAGCTTCTTTGTCACTGGAGCATCCGATCGTGGTGAGAACACATAAAGCGAAACTGAGCATCGGAACAAAGGAGGAGTTTTTGTATCGGCGACTGGCTATCCAAGCGGCCAGGAAAAGACTGGAGGAAGGAGTGTCTTTTTCCCGGGGAGGAAAGGGAGCTCAACGGAAGCGAAAGGCATTGGATCAGTTAGGCGACAAAGAAAGCCGTTATGTGAGTCACCGTCTGCATTTGTACAGCCGGAAGCTGGTGGATTTCTGCATCGAACAACAAGCGGGGACATTGGTATTGGTTCAGCAGGAAGATAAAATCGGGATTGCCAAAGAAGAGGAATTTGTGTTGCGGAATTGGAGTTATTATGAATTACAGACTAAGATAAGGTACAAAGCAGAAAAAGCGGGGATAGAACTGATCATTGCTTAGGGAAAAATATTGAGGGTGCTTGTACACCCGTAGGGTGAGGTCGTGAACACTCACTAAATGCATTTGGCATATACAACGGCGTGGGCTCATTTTTCTTTTGAGTTTTGGGTGATGGAGGGGAGATGCCCTTCGACTATTTCCGATCCACTTATTGTGGATCTCCTCTTACCCCGATAGCTATCGGGATCAAATGCTTAGGGTAACGAGATGGATGTGGGAGGTAGTTTATAAGCCATTAACAACGACATATTTTGTCTGAGTCGAGAATTAAATTTGCACCGAAAGGAATGGAGAAACGGGCTTTGAAACTGATTTTTCTTATCCCCAGCCAAAAGATTTTATTGTATTTCAGAGCCGGTTTAAAATTTATCTAATAATTTGTTTATGCTTCTTTTTGTCTATAACTACGTTAAATTTTTAAACGATAGCCCTGCTATCCTTTAAAAATTTGCCTTGTTCTACCTCAAAAATAATCTATAAACATTTTTACAATTTAAATTCAAACCGGCTCTTAGTCAAACTTAAAACTCAACTTATGATCATCGAACATTGCGGCATAGCGGTCGATTTTTCCCGTGTGAAAGCCATTCGCAGAGAGTTCGCCTCGCCGGGCGGCTACCTTATTTTTGAACTGGATAATCTCATCCACCTTCACCACAACGAAGAAAGCGGCAAACTGGAAATCCATTCTTTACCCAATGAACCTATCAAACATTATTTCGAAACATCCGACGGATTGCGTGCTTATTATGACGAATGGGTGGAGATTTGGGAGGAATTCAGAAAAGAGGAAAATTAAATACGATGAAAATAATTTTAGACCAGTTTAATCGTGTGAAAAGTTTAGAAAACTCAAATTTTATTGCCAATACGGATTGGGAGAAACTTTCAAAAGTGGATGTGATTCTAATAAAAGCTATGAAAAAACGAAGTCCAAGCATAGGTGTTTTGTATATTTAGGCCTTTTTAGAATATTTTGAATGAATAAAGAAAAACTGACACTTTCACAACTCGAACAATATCTGTCAAAAGCAGCCTGGATTCTGAAGGGGCCCGTTGATGCTTCTGATTTTAAAGTTTACATTTTTCC
>JAEWHB010000190.1 GCA_023388015.1 Bacteroidota bacterium | reverse complement strand
GTTCCATGGTATCCACGATCGGAAGGTCGATTTCTTTGTAATCAAGACCCATTCGTACAAATTCCGCACCCACTACACCTTGGTCGAAACTCAAGTTATGTCCGCCAAGGATTTCGGTTTTTTTCAGCGCTTCCCGGAATTTATCCAAAACTTCTTGGAGAGGAAGACCTTCCTTTTGTGCTTTTTCGGTAGTGATTCCGTGAATTTGAACCGCATTAAAGGGAATATCGTAGCCCTCCGGATAAACGATATAGGATTTATTTTCAAGTAATTTCCCGGTTTTATCGTGCAATTGCCAAGCAATCTGAACCATTCTTGGCCAGTTGTCGGTATCGGTTGGAGGTGCACTGAAATCTTTGGGTAATCCGGTGGTTTCGGTATCGTAAATGAGGTACATACGCTGCTAAATGTTTTTTCTGAATGAAGTCTGAAAGTTAAGGATTTTGGAAGGAAGAATAAAGGAGATTTTATAAACAATGTCCAATTTAAAAAGGGTATTTAGTTTAAATAATTGGCTGCTACTGCTTTCTTAATTTCTGGTGTTGGTTTTCAGAAAATTTCTATATTTAGACCCAAAACCATCATTATCAAAAAGGATAAATACGTCATTATCACCGGAGCAGCTTCAGGATTGGGCAAGGAATTCGCTAAACTTTATGCTGAAGAAGGCTATTCGTTGATTTTGGTGGACATCAACGATGATCTTTTGCACGAAACGGCACAGCAACTAAAAGAACAGACGCAGGTCGATGTTCAGACGTTGGTAAAAGACCTTTCTCTCGCGGGTTCAGCTCAAGAAATTTATAATTATACAATTGCGCAGAATTTCATTGTTTTTGGATTGATCAATAATGCAGGTTTTGGGGTTTTCGGTAATTTTTCTGAAACCGACCTGAAGGCGGAACTCGCTATGGCTGGCGTTCACGTTCTGACGCCGATTTCGCTTACAAAATTATTCCTGAAAGGAATGCTGGATCGAAATGAAGGAGAAATCCTCAACATTTCTTCTTTGGCGGGTTTTCAACCGGGCCCACTTATGTCCGTTTATTATTCGACAAAAGCTTTTCTGATTTCGTTTACTGAAGCCATAGCACGAGAAAACAAGGACTCGAAAGTTCGCATCAGCGTGCTTTGTCCGGGCGTGGTAAATACAAATTTCCGACAAAATGTTTCGGCCAACAAAGAAGCAAAGATCAAATCGATGAACAGCTGTCCACGTCGAGTGGCGCTTTACGGCATTCAGAAAATGCGTCGTGGTAAAATCGTTTGCATTCCTTCTGTTTCCTGTAAGTTTCTAGCGTTTCTGCCGAGGATTATTCCGAGAAGTACCGTAAGAAATATCGTTTACAGTATTCAGGTTAAAAACCGGGGTTAATTTGCGTGTTTGAGTTAGAAAGTGGATGAGTTCTATTCTTCAGTTGAATCGAAACTTTCTTTCAGTTTGATGAGTTCGGAACGAATGTATTCCATACGGGCGATGAGCTCTACTTCTTCTTTGATGTTTCCCTGTTCCTGTAACGCGATTTTGGCGCCGTCGAGCGTGTAGCCTCTTTCTTTCACAAGGTGATAAATGAGTTTGAGGTTTTTGATGTCGTCAGGTGTGAAGAATCGGTTTCCTTTTTTGTTTTTCTTGGGCTTAATGATGTCAAATTCTTTTTCCCAGAAACGAATCAGGGAAGCATTCACCCCAAAAGCTGTGGCGACTTCCCCAATACTGTAATACAATTTATCTGGTAATTCAATCTGCATTAGTCCAAAGATACAGACATTTGCTGAGATTTGTCAAGCAGAATTTTGAATTCGTCGGGACTTACATCCTGATAGAAATAAGAAACCGGGTCAATCGGCTTTCCATCTTTGTGAATTTCATAATGCAAATGCGGTCCTGTGGAAAGTCCCGTGCTACCAACGTATCCGATGATATCACCTCTTTTTACTTTCTGTCCACGTTTTGCTTTGACTTTGCTCATATGTGCGTAGAGCGTTTCGTAGCCATATCCGTGATTAATCACTACAACGTTTCCGTATCCACCTTCTCTACCTGATAATTTCACGGTTCCGTCGCCGGTGGCATAAATCGGTGTTCCGGTATGTGCAGCAAAGTCAGTTCCGGCGTGCATCTTACTGATTTTCAGAATTGGGTGCATACGCATTCCGTATCCGGAAGCAAGACGTGTCAAATCCTTATTGGCAACCGGCTGAATGGCGGGTAGGTGCGAAAGCATTTTGTCTTTTTCTTTTGCGCTGATGATGATTTCATCCAATGATTTGGACTGAATGACCATTTGCTTATTAAGAATGTCAATGTTTTTCGCCACTTCTGAAACCATATCGCCGTACTTCCAGTCTGAGAATTTGGAATAGCGATTCACCCCACCAAACCCTGCTTTGCGGACATCGTCGGAAATTGGTTCCAATTCAAAATAACTACGGTAAATATTATTGTCACGGTTTTCGATTTGTCCGAGGACGTCTTGTGACTGTTTTACTTTTTTATTTAACAATTCATATTGAATTTTCATTTCCTGCAATTCGGCCGCCAGCGTATTTTCTTCAGGCGAGTTTACTTTTTTGCTGAAAATGAAGCCCGAAATAATACCAAAAAATGCGGTCACAATTAAAAATGCAGCCAGGTTTCTGATTTTGCGGATTCGTTTTTTTCTAACAGGTTTAAAGGATGTGGTTTGTGCGTTGTATTTAAACTTTTTGTTCCCCATTCGTAAATTCTCTATTATTTTTCCATATGTGCAAAGCAAAATAAAGGAAAAATACAAAGGGGTGCTGTTAAGGAAATTGTAAAATATCCTTAATCTT
>JAEWHB010000147.1 GCA_023388015.1 Bacteroidota bacterium | reverse complement strand
CGATGACCTTCAACAAGCTGATCATATAATTGGAAAGTGCTTTGCAGTCACCATAGCTTTTACTGCTCACATAGGAAGCAGGGAAAGGTTCCCATCCACCAATGCCGATGGCAACATTTACATAACGGGTTTTGGACTGCATGTATTGGTACAGAATTCTGACTTTTTCCACCGGATCGGAAATGCCATCCACCAACTGAAGCACTGTTTTTTTATCTTGTTCCGATAAATCCTGCTTATCAGAGAGAAGATTGTTGTAATACCATTTCCCGAATTCATCCCAGTTCTCGAACTTTCCTTTTACGCCGGCCAGTTGAAATTCATTGGGGGTGAAAGCTACCCTGGGTGTAAGATCACGAAGCGGCGGACTCAGGACTTCATCTTTCACCGCAGGAATATTATGTGCGGAATAGGTCAGTGTGTTTCCGCTTTCCGATTTTTTAACTTCACAGAAATCAAATCCCGATTCTTTCTTGCGAACAGTGATTCCGGAATGATTGACCAATGTTAAAGAAGAATTCTCAACCGAAACATCATAGCCGCCCAAAGGTCTCCAGCCCGGAAGGGAAATGGTGTTGGAAGAATTGATCTCAACTTTGTAATAAATCGTAAACGGATAAGAAGTCGGTGTGAAATCATAATATTGAATGCGGTCGTCAATGTATAGTGAAAAACCATCATAAGCACTTACATCTTTTAAATCTTTTGATCTTAATTTCCTGATTTCTTTGCCTGAAGCATCGTATATAATAGCGTCAAACTTGCTGATTTTCCGGTTCTTATCATAAGAAATGAAATTATAAGCATACTTCAGCCCGCTTTCATTCAAAATAGTCACAGCCGTTTCAGCTGTATATTTAACCTTGTTGTACTGATAAAAATCGACTTGGGTATGATCGGTGCGAACCACCGCATAGGCGTCGTCAGTCAATGTTTTGGATAGATTTGCAACGGAGTAATTTTGCGCCTGAATGAAAGGGGAGGCACAAATAATGAGGGTCAGAAAAAGACGTATCACAACTTAAGCTTTTTGTCGGTAGTTTATTCTTTATTTTTAGAGTCCATACAGATGGTCACGGGACCGTCATTTAGCAATTCAACTTTCATGTCGGCACCGAACTCTCCTGTTTGAATGGGGCTAAAGTATTTATTTTTTAATGAGATAACAAAATTTTCATACTGATTCTTTGCAAGATCAGGTGGGGAAGAGCGGATGTAAGAAGGTCGGTTTCCCTTTTTGGTAGAAGCATGTAGCGTAAATTGACTCACCACAAGAATTTCACCTTTTATATCCTGAACTGATACATTCATCACACCGTTTTCATCCGGAAATATTCTCAATTGAATAATTTTATTGATAATCCAGTCGAAATCTTCCTGCGTATCTGATTCTTCGAATCCGGCCAAAATCAAAAGACCCACACCGATTTGACCTGTAATTCTTTCGTCCACTTTTACACTGGCGTGTTTTACCCTTTGAATAACAACTCTCATTTTGAATTTAATTCAGAAATTTAACTCTTATTTTGGCTTACTTCCTCCATAAAGCCTAAATAATTTTCATATCGGCTCGGTGCGATTTCAGCATTTTCCACGGCTTGAATCACGGCGCATTTAGGTTCGTTGAGGTGGAGGCAATTGTCAAATTTACATTCACTTTTCAATTCGAAAATTTCCGGAAAATAATGTTGAATTTCTTCTTTTTCCATTTCCACCAGTCCAAATTCCTTGATTCCTGGCGTATCAACGCTGAATCCGCCAAACGGCCATTCGTACATTTCGGCAAAAGTTGTGGTGTGCTGACCTTTTTGATTAAAATCCGAAACTACCGAAGTCTTCAGATCTAAATTCGGATGTAAAACATTCATCAAAGTCGATTTTCCAACGCCCGAATGCCCAGCAATTAAACTTGTAATTTCTTTGAGTTCAGATTTTAGTTTGTCAATATTAAAACCGGTAAGTGCCGAAACCTCAATGGTTTCATAACCAATGTTTTCGTAAATGAATTTATAATATTTTACTTCCTCGAGCATTTCCTCGTCGTAGGTATCCATTTTGTTGAAAACCAACATCACAGGAATATGATAAGCCTCTGCTGTCACTAAAAAACGGTCAATAAATCCAAATGAAGTTTTAGGGTTGTCCAAAGTTATGATCAAAAATGCCTTGTCGATGTTCGATGCGATGATGTGTGATCTTTTGGAAAGATTGACCGAGCGGCGGATGATGTAATTTTTCCGTTCGTGGATTTTCTGAATAACGGCCAACCCGTCTTTATCAACTTCGAAATCCACAAAATCGCCGACCGCAACCGGATTTGTATGCTGAATATTATCAAGTCGGAATTTCCCTCTGATGCGGGCTTTGAAGATTTCGCCTTCTTCATTCCGCAACTGATACCAGCTTCCCGTAGATTTAATCACACGTCCCTTCATTCAGACTGTATCGAATTTTCATTGTTCATAATTAAATTCTGATGTTGGATTGATTCCTGGTGAATGGCCCGAATCAACTTGTCGATGAATTCTTCAGAAAGTCCGAGTTTTTCGCCTTGCTTTACCGAATTCTCCCGAATTTGTTTCCATCTTTCAGGTTGAAAAACAGCTACGTTATGTTCTTTTTTCAATTCTCCTATTTTGTTGGAAATCAACATTCGTTGGGCAATATTGTCCAAAAGACTTTGATCGTTCTCGTCGATTTCATTTCGAAGTCTCGCCAGATTCATATGGTACAAAGCATCTTCGTCATCACTTTTCCGAAGTTCAATTTTCTGAAGAATTTCCTTTAACCTTTCTGGTGTTACTTGCTGTTTGGCATCGC
>JAEWHB010000172.1 GCA_023388015.1 Bacteroidota bacterium | reverse complement strand
TTTCGACTGTGAAAGCCATCGAAAAAGAACTTTGCCGTGATGGTTTGATGTATCGCTACAAAAATCGTGATGACTTTGGTTTACCGAGTTCCTCATTTACGATTTGTAGTTTTTGGTTCATCAACAGTTTGTATAAGATAGGAGAAAAGAAAAAAGCCAAAGAATATTTCGATCAGATTCTTTCGTATGGAAATCATTTAGGACTTTTCAGTGAAGATTTGGATTTCGAAACCAAACGATTATTGGGGAATTTCCCACAAGCTTATTCGCATTTAGGATTGATACAAACTGCCATTAATTTCTCCGGAGGAATTAGTGATCAGGAAGAATTGAAGAATTTATAACTGCCATTTTGGCGCATTTTTCACTTCGGATTTAATTTTGCTTTTAATTGAGAAATTAATCTGAACATGGACTTTAATCAATATACAATCAAATCAAGAGAAGCCATACAAAAAGCACAGCAAATTGCTTTTGGTAACGGACATCAGGCGATTGAGCCTGCGCATATTCTCAAAGGAATGATGGAGTCTGATCAAGAGGTTCTGGACTTCATAATCGAAAAGCAAGGCGGAAATCCATCCGCAATTGCAAACGAATTAACTGACATAATTTCACGTTTCCCCAAAGTTTCGGGAGGTTCTGGAAATCATCTTTCCAACGAGGCCAACAAGATTTTGCTTGCCGCAATGGACGAAGCCAAAAAGATGAAAGATGAATTTGTAACGATGGAACATTTGATTTTGGGAATTTTGAAAAACAATTCCAATGTTTCCCAAATCCTCAAAGACCACGGACTGACTTATGACGGTTCAATTCAAGTCATTAACGAACTTCGAAAAGGACAAAGAGTAACTTCTGAAAACGCAGAAGAAACCTATAATTCACTCAATAAATACGCGAAAAATTTAACGGAACTGGCCTACGATGGAAAATTAGATCCCGTAATTGGGCGCGATGATGAAATCCGTCGGGTTTTGCAAATCCTTTCCCGAAGAACCAAAAACAACCCGATTTTAATCGGGGAACCGGGTGTGGGAAAAACCGCAATTGCAGAAGGAATCGCTCATCGAATCATCAGCGGCGATATTCCCGAAAACCTTTTGAACAAAAAAGTCTTTTCACTTGATATGGGTGCTTTGGTTGCCGGAGCGAAATACAAAGGTGAATTTGAAGAGCGTTTAAAAGCCGTGGTAAAAGAAGTCACGGAATCTAACGGTGACATCATTTTGTTCATCGACGAAATTCATACACTTGTCGGTGCAGGCGGTGGCGGAGAAGGCGCTATGGACGCAGCCAACATCTTGAAACCGGCATTGGCTCGAGGTGAATTACGTGCCATAGGTGCTACAACTTTGAACGAATACCAGAAATACTTTGAAAAAGACAAAGCACTGGAACGTCGTTTCCAACAGGTTTTGGTGGAAGAACCGGACGAAGAATCAGCGATTTCTATTTTGAGAGGAATCAAGGAAAAGTACGAAGTTCACCACAAAATTCGCATCAAAGACCAGGCGATTATTGCATCTGTTCAATTGTCAACACGTTATATTTCGGATCGATTTTTACCCGACAAAGCAATTGATTTAATGGACGAAGCCGCTTCTAAATTGCGCATGGAAATGAATTCCAAACCAGAAGAAATTGATCAATTGGACCGAAAAATCATTCAATTGGAAATTGAAATTCAAGCCATCAAAAAAGAAGGCGACGAAAAGAAATTGAATTTGCTGAAGGAAGAATTGGCCAATTTACAAGAACAACGCACCGAACTGAATGCGAAATGGTTGGAAGAAAAAGGAAAAGCCGATCAGGTTCAAGAAGCGAAAAAGAAAATAGACGAATTAAAAATTCAAGCCGAACAAGCGGAACGTGCAGGAGATTATGAAACGGTTGCAAGAATCCGTTATGAATCCATCAAACAAGAAGAAGAAAAACTGACCGTTTTGGAGCAGCAAATTGCAGAAGAAGGTTCCAAAAAATTGGTCAAAGAGGCGGTTGATGCAGAAGACATTGCGGAAGTTGTGTCTAAATGGACGGGAATTCCCGTTAATAAAATGATGCAATCGGAACGTGAAAAATTGCTTCAATTAGAAGATGAATTGCACCAACGTGTAATTGGTCAAAACGAAGCTATTCAGGCGGTAGCAGACGCGATTCGTCGAAGCCGAGCGGGATTGAGCGATGAAGGAAAACCGATTGGTTCCTTCTTTTTCTTAGGTCCAACTGGAGTCGGAAAAACTGAATTAGCCAAAGCGCTGGCGGAATATTTATTTGACGATGAGAATTCCATGACGCGAATTGATATGAGCGAATACCAAGAACGCCATTCGGTAAGTCGTTTGGTGGGCGCGCCTCCGGGTTATGTGGGTTATGACGAAGGCGGACAATTGACCGAAGCCGTTCGCAGAAGACCTTATTCGGTGATTTTGTTGGACGAAGTCGAAAAAGCGCATCCCGACGTTTTCAATATTTTATTGCAAGTTTTGGACGATGGTCGATTGACTGACAACAAAGGACGTGTGGTGAATTTCAAAAACACCATCATCATCATGACGTCGAATTTTGGTTCGCCGATTATTTTGGAGAATTTTGAAAAAGTTAATTCTGACAATGTTTGGGAAATTTACGATCAGACCAAAGCTCAGGTTTTTGAAGAATTGAAAAGAAATTTCCGTCCGGAATTTTTAAATAGAATTGACGAAATCATTTTGTTCAAACCATTGAGCAACTCACAGATTTCGGGAATTGTGAAAATTCAGATTGATGAATTGGCCAAAAAATTGGCAAAAAGAGACATTACATTGGATATAACCGATGAAGCATTGAACTATATCTCCGGCAAAGGTTATGACCCTCAGTTTGGGGCGAGACCTTTGAAACGAGTGGTTCAGCAGGATGTTTTGAATGAATTATCCAAAGAAATTCTGAAAGGAAATGTTCATGACAACAGCGTGGTTTTGATTGATTATTTCCCTGAAAAGGAAGGAATAAATAAACTGGTTTTTAGTGTAAAATAAGACCTGAAAATCTGTACTGGCCTTGTCAAAGATTGAAATCCTGACAAGGCTATTAAAAATAAAATTTTTTCATAGTTTGAATTCCATCGGAGAAATCCGGTAGGATGTTTTTTAACATCCGTCTCCTCCAATGTAAGGACAACAATCTTTATGTTTTATTTCATTAGAGTTATTACCCGATCTTCCACAACGTGAACAGGAGATATTCTTTGTGTTTACATCTTGTAAAAGAAGAATTTTGTCCGGATTATTATCTAAGATTTCTTGAATCTCTTTTAATTCAAATGATACAGATTTGGGTGTCATAATTATAAAGTTTAAGATTTATATGGCTAATTTATCGTTAACAAAACCAAATAAGCCCTAAATTTTTACATTGTCAATAATTAAGACAAACTTTAAAAATAAAAAAGTCTGCTTCTTCAGGTTCTTGAGATTTTTATATTTGCTGGATGAAATCATTCCTCATTTTAAGTTTTCTTTTATTCTTTTCCTTGTCGATGGCTCAGCGTTCATATTTTGAAGGAAAAGACCTGCTTTGTGAGCCCAAAAATGAGCAAGCTCAAAAGACATTTGATTCCGCAGTGAAAATTCTTCACCTCAATTCTCGTCTGGAACCTAAATATCTGGCGGCCAATAAAGAACTTTTCTTCCGAGCGACAAGAGAAGACAGTACGTTTTGTGATGCTTATTTTTTTACAGGTTACACAGCCCGCTTGGAAAATGATTTTCAGACAGCTGTGACATTTTATTATATGGCTGATTCTTTGTCGACAAGACCTTCACTCGAATTTAAACAAAATCTCGCTTCTACCTATTTGGTTTATGAAGCTTATGATTTGGCAAGACAGAAATATGATGAAATCGTTGAGAATTTCCCCTCAAGTCCCGAAGGCTATTTTGGGCGTGCGCTTACCTCAATCTTTCTAGAAGATACAGAAGAAGGGCTGCGCGACGTGAATAAATCGATTTCATATTATAAAATAAACGGCAGTCAAAACTATGATGATGCCCTTTATCTGAAAGCCTTGTTACTTACCCTCAACGAAAAGTATCAGGAAGCTATTCCACTTTTTGAACAAATCAGTCAGTTTAAAAAAGAACCGAATTATTACATTCATTATTCTCTGGCATTACTCAAATATTCCGAATCAATAAGAGATGAAAAGATGAAGAAAAAAGCCAAAAAATTTTATGACAGAATTGAAGACAAATCTATAATCCCCGAAAAACTTGTTCCATTGTTTAAATTTTAATACCCAAACCTCCTTAAATCTCCGTCTTTTTTACGCCAGTCTTTTTTTACTTTCACAAAGAGCTTCAGGAAGATTTTTTTATTGAAGAATTTTTCCAAATCTTCGCGGGCTTCTGTTCCGACTTTCGTAAGAGACTCGCCTTTGTGACCGATGATAATTCCTTTTTGACTGTCGCGTTCTACGTAAATTTCACTTTCGATTTGAATCATTTCCAAACCTTCTTTAAAGATTTGCGTGACGACTTCAACTGAATAAGGAACTTCTTTTTTGTAGTTCAAAAGAATTTTCTCGCGGATGACTTCATCCACAATAAACCGTTCCGATTTGTCGGTCAACTGATCTTCCGGAAAATACATCGGGCCTTCCGGCAAAAGCTGAATGATTTTGCTTTTCAGCAAATCGACATTGACATTTTCCAAAGCAGAAATAGGTAGAATTTCGGCTTCCGGCAATAAATTATGCCAATGCTCCACCGATTGTTCCAGCTTTTCCTGAGTCGTTGTATCAATTTTATTGAGAAGAATGATCACCGGCGTTTTTGTTTTTTGCAGTTTCTCAAAAAATTCTTGGTTTTTGGGTTGCTTTTCGCCTACTTCTACGACATACAAAATCAAATCGGCATCAACCAAAGCTTCCTTCACATAATCCATCATTTTGGTCTGGAGTTCGTAAGCAGGTTCCAGAATTCCGGGCGTATCGGAAAACACAATCTGATAATCATCGCCAGTCAGAATTCCTTTGATTCTGTGACGTGTGGTTTGGGCTTTGTGCGTGGCGATTACGAGCTTTTCATCCATCAACAAATTAAGCAAAGTGGACTTTCCCACATTCGGATTTCCGATGATGTTTACAAACCCTGATTTGAATTTTTTTTCTTCCGGCATTTTGCAAAGTTAAATAAAAGCTGTCTAAACTGTTTTTTGTAAATTTACCTGAAATAATTCTGTGATGAAAACTGTTTCGCTGGAGTCAAAAAGAAAAAAAA
>JAEWHB010000098.1 GCA_023388015.1 Bacteroidota bacterium | reverse complement strand
ATCGATTCATTCCGGCTGATCAGCCCAACGCCGAATGGACAGTTTTACAACCGCGCGAACGGGATTTGGAATACAGCATTGAACATTATGGAAACGATTTTTACATTCTGACCAATAAAGACAAAGCCACGAATTTCAAACTGATGAAAACGCCGGTCAATAAAACTTCGAAAGAAAACTGGACCGACGTCATTCCACACAGAAACGAAGTTTATCTGGAGAATTTTGAAATTTTCAATAATTACCTTGTACTGGAAGAACGCATTAACGCCCTTACCCAAATGAACATCAGAAGCTGGGACGGGAAGATAAATTACAATCTGCCGTTTCAGGAAGAAGTTTATACCGCTTACATTTCATATAATCCCGAATTTGACTCCGAAGTGCTGCGGTATGGCTATACTTCAATGACGACGCCGAATTCGACCATCGATTTCAATATGAAAACCAAAGCCTCTGAAGTCAAAAAGGAACAAACGGTTTTGGGCGATTTTAAAAAGGAAAATTACGAAACCAAACGCATTTGGGTTACAGCTCGCGACGGTGTGAAAGTTCCGGTTTCCATCGTTTATAGAAAAGATACCGAAATCAATTCAGATACTCCGCTTCTGCTCTATGCGTATGGTTCTTATGGCGCGAGTATGGACGTATATTTCAGTACGAGCCGATTGAGTTTGTTGGATCGTGGATTTATTTATGCGATTGCGCACATTCGCGGCGGACAGGAATTAGGTCGTCCTTGGTATGAGGACGGGAAAATGTTGAATAAGAAAAATACTTTCAACGATTTTGTCGATGCTTCAAAATATTTAATTCAAAATAATTATACCTCTCCCGACCATTTATATGCAATGGGCGGTTCGGCAGGCGGACTTTTAATGGGAGCGGTAATCAATCAGGCACCAGAACTTTACAAAGGCGTAGTCGCACAAGTTCCTTTTGTAGATGTAGTAACCACAATGCTTGACGATTCCATTCCGCTGACAACCGGGGAATATGACGAATGGGGAAATCCAAATGACAAAGTGTATTATGACTATATAAAATCTTATTCGCCCTACGACAATATCGAGAAGAAAAAATATCCGAATATGTTGGTGACAACCGGATTGCACGATTCCCAAGTTCAATATTGGGAGCCGGCAAAATGGGTGGCTAAACTTCGGGAAATGAAGACCGACGATAATTTATTGTTGCTCAAAACCGATATGGAAACCGGACACGGCGGCGCTTCCGGGCGTTTTGAAGCTTTGAAAGAAGTCGCGCTCGAATATGCGTTTATCTTTAAGCTAGAAGGAATTACGAAGTAGTTTTGCGAAGTTCGAAATCAGTATAAAACCTTGTCAAGGTTTGAAGTCTTGACAAGGTTATTTTTTTTATATTTCCCAAATTCTAACTTCCAAAATTAATCCTGAACGCTTACTTTTACAATCAAATAAAAACCAATGGCCTCAGGAATATTTGCAGTTCTAGACGATATCGCTGCCTTAATGGACGATGTAGCCGTAGCGAGTAAAATTGCAACCAAAAAAACAGCCGGAATTCTTGGTGACGACCTCGCCGTAAATGCAGAAAAAGCAACCGGATTTCTTTCTTCACGCGAAATCCCTGTGCTTTGGTCCATTACCAAAGGTTCATTTCTCAACAAACTCATCATCGTACCTGCTATTTTACTGCTCAATGCCTTTTTGCCTGTAGCAACAACTATCGCTTTGGTGATTGGAGGATTTTATCTGGCTTATGAAGGCGTAGAAAAAATCATTCACTTCCTGTTCCACCGCGAGAAAAAAGGACAGGAAGTCATCATCGAAAACACCTTAGATGACCGCGAAGCCGAAAAAACAAAAATCCGTTCGGCTATTGTTACCGATTTTATTTTGTCGGTCGAAATTGTCATCATCGCACTCAGTACAGTTTTGGAAGCACCTTTGGCAACGCAGATTTTAGCAGTTTCCGTAGTGGCAATTCTGGCGACGATCGGGGTTTATGGAATGGTTGCATTAATTGTAAGAATGGATGACGCCGGATATAAACTCATCAAAAGATCGGGCGAAAAAGGATTTTTTAATGCTTTGGGAAATTTACTAGTTAAAGCACTTCCGGTCATTATCAAAGCCTTAGGAATTATCGGAACCATCGCCTTGATATTGGTTTCCGGCGGAATTTTCGTTCATCAGATTGATTATTTCCATCATCTTTTGCCCGGTTTGCCTTCCATCGTAAAAGAAATTGCTTTCGGATTGATTGCAGGATTTCTCACTTTCTTTTTGGTTTCAGGTGGAAAGAAAATTCTGGGTTCCGCTAAAGTTTTAAAGAAATAAAACGTCAAAGATTATGTTTCGTTTTGGCTGTCTTAACTTTATCATTCTTGACTTAAAATCAAGGTGGCGTACCTACGGCACACCCTTTTGCACACCGATATTTCTTCTACAAAGCGTTTGTGCCGATGGCACATTTTAAACAGAATTCAATGAAAATTTTATAAACACTTATCAAACAATCCCGCAGAGTGACTACCGCTTTGTAAAAAACACTATCCTTCCAAAAAAAATTGCCCCGTGGGGGCTACCCTTTCCATAATAAAAACAAGTT
Source organism: Bacteroidota bacterium (assembly GCA_023388015.1). GTDB lineage: Bacteria > Bacteroidota > Bacteroidia > Flavobacteriales > Weeksellaceae > Moheibacter. Next base: position 732 of record JAEWHB010000098.1, on the reverse strand, counting down.
GGCATACCTACGGCACGCCTTTCCCCACTCCAATTTCTCCTTCTACAAAGCGTTTGTGCCAATGGCACATTTTGAACAGAATTAAATAGAAATTTTATAACCACATATCAAACAATGTCGCAGAGTGGCTACCGCTTTGTAAAATAACATAATCCTACCCAAGATTGCCCTGTAGGGGCTACCTTTTCTATAATAAAAACAAGGTGGCATACCTACGGCACGCCTTTCCCCACTCCAATTTCTCCTCCTACAAAGCGTTTGTGCCGATAGCACATAATCTATCTCCTCATACCATCCAGTAAAGGGCTGAAAACAAATGAATTACAATTTAAATTTGTTTTTCTAATTTCTTTTTTAAGATATTTGCAAACTCAAAAAGAAAGTTTAACAACAAAAAAACGAAGAAAAAATGTTTGAATTAATTAAAAATCAGCTAAGCGACACACCTCAATTCGGTGTAGCTTTTCTTCGTGCTTTCAATTTTTATTGATTAAAATTCATCAAAATATGCAAAGCCCGAAGAAATAAAATCTCCGGGCTTTTTTCTTGAAAAGCATTTCAAAAAATTTCCCGGATTGATTAAAAAGATGACCCAGAAAATCTTTGTCATCCTAAAAATTCATTTAAAAATTAAACAATGGGAAATAAAATTTCCGGAAAAGACCTGATTAAATTAGGCTTTCCGAAAACAAATGCAATCAATATTGCACTCGGACAAATCAGCCAATACCG
>JAEWHB010000078.1 GCA_023388015.1 Bacteroidota bacterium | reverse complement strand
TTCGATTGACATTTCAGAAGGAGGAGCGTCCTGTGCTCTGCTGCAACTTTGATTGAAAAACAGCGATGCACCCACAAGTACCAATAAGAATTTTTTCATAATTATGATTTTTGAAAAGCCAATATACAACAAAGACAAAAAACCCCGAAATAATTTTCGGGGCATGAACACTGATAAGTTATAAATTAATCGTTGAATACAAAATCCTTAGGCAGAATTCCTAGGTTATAATTGTTCTCTAAATTTCCGGTTGCATTGTACACAAATAATTTTCCGTTGGAAGCGTAATCCATTGCATCCGCAATATAAATACGGTTATTTTCTACTGTGAATCCATAAATCTGAGTTACTTCTGTTGCCGAAAACAAAGGTGCCGCCGGAACTGAGGTAAAGTTGGATTCGAAAGCATAAACATCTGACCCGATGGTATAATAAAAACGATCGTCAGCGGAATCTAAATGCGCTGGATGCTGTAACCCGGGAAACGAATAAGAATTGGAAACCGTATCGCTCGATGTATTGATGACATAAAGCGAACCCGATGTTTCATTTCCCGTCCAGGCCGGAATCCCACCGCAAAGCACATAGAGTTGCCCGTTTTCCTCTACCATTGAATCCGGAATATCACCTACGGAAATGCTTGTTAATAAAGTGTTTTGAGAAGCGCTTAAAACAGATACCGTATTGCCCTGATTCCATCCGCCGGCATGTGCTACATAGACTTTTCCGTTCTCAGAAACCATTTTTTCAGGGCCTTCCGCCACCGGAATTGTGGTTTCTACCGAATAATTATTCAGATTAATAACCGCCACGAAATCATCTGAAGGATTCGCCGGATCACCCCAATTGGTAACAAATCCTTTTCCGTTCTCAATCAAAAAATAACGCGGATTAGACAATCCGGTTGAAATCGTTCCGATTTTTTCCAAAGTATAGCGGTTCACTACCTCAACTGTGCCGGAGCCGTTGAGTACGATGAAAATCCGGCCGTCCTCTGCATACATACTCTGTCCGGTATCGCCCAACAAACTTCCGTTAACCGACTGATAAACATTGTTTTGTAAAATATTTTCAGCATTTATAAAGCTCAAAGAAGCATTTCCGCCACCAAAAGCGCCTTCGTTCAGAATTACTACACCATGCGCGAAATCTGCATTTTCTTCCGGTCCAGGCGTGTTGTCATCATCGCTGCTACAAGAGCTAAAAGTCAATGCACAAAACGCAAGACCTGCTACTAAGAATTGTAATTTTTTCATTTATTAGAATTTTAAATTTAGATACAAATTGAAATTTCTTCCGGGCATCGGCCGGTTCAAAACATTTTGATAAGCTTCATCCCATAGGTTCAAAACCTGCGCTCCGATTTTATAATCTCTGTTTGGGCCAAAGGCGAATTCCAAACCGAAATTCGAAACCGGATAATCCGATAATTCATGTTCATTTTGCGTATCGGTAAAGACTTTTCCATTGTACATGAACTGATAATACGCCGAAATCCATCGGTAGGAATAACCCGCCGAAGCCGTCGCTTTGTGAAAAGGAACGTACATCAATTGCTTTTGGGTCACCTGATTTTCCGAAACCGTATACGCATAAGATCCCTGAATTTCCAAGTTGTGCTGTCCCCATTTTCTTTCATAATTCATTCTGGATTCCAAGCCGTAAATCTCTACTTTCCCGATGTTTTGGGGCGTCCAGATGGCACCGTCAGGCACCCATTGCAATAAATCCTTGACCGAATTATAATAACCCAGAATGTCCAATGAGAAATTTCCGAATTTGAATTGATTGCCCAGCTCTGCCTGATGGGATGTTTCGGGTTTCAAATCAAGGTTTCCACTTCCGGGCCAATAAAGATCATTGAAAGTCGGCATACGGAAGTTTTTGGACGCATTCAAACGAAGCTCATAAAACTTGGAAACCTCCCATTTCAAGCCCAAAGAATACAAAAAAGGCGGCCGATAACTATCGGCAAATTCCTGACGAATGCTCGCTTCGTACAAAAGTTTGGAGTTCAATCGGTGTTTCCATAAAAGACTTGCCGAAGCAATTTGGCGTTTGGCCCAAAGAATCTCAGAACCAATTCCTTCGGTATGACTGAAATCCAAAATAGCATTCAAAAGGAAATTGTTTTTATTCCATCCCAAATCATACCTTGCCATCCAGGTATCCGAATCGCCGAATTCATAATCCACCGTTTGCAAAGTCGGGAAATACCGGTATTCTTCGCCCAAATGAACAAGTTTCAAATTGGAAATCCAGTTCCCCGATTGATAGTCCCATTCGGCCATAAAACGCGAATTATAATCTTCATATTTCGATTGAATCGAATTGAGTCCGATCAATGAAAAATGTCGTTTTCCATCCGAAATATGGCTGTGCAACTTCAAAGAATGTCCCGGACGAAAGCGATAAGCTGCCGAAAGATTCAAGTACTGATTGTAATATTCGCCGTTTGCATTTCGTAAATCCGTTTCGGGAATTTCATAATCATTGTCAGAACCCACTCTTCCCATCGCCAAATTGAGACTGAGCTGATCGTCGGAATAAGTTGATTTCAAATTCATTCCATAGGAATTAAAACTTCCATAGCGCGCCGAAATCTGATTTTCAAATCCACGATTGAACCGAATTTCATTGTTCAGATGAATGCTTCCGCCCACAGCGCCACTTCCGTATCCGATGCTTCCGCCACCGGCTTGAACGTTGATATTGTCAAAAGCCAAGGTATTCAACGTATTGAAATCGGATTGCCCTAGAAATTGAGAATTGACGTTGATTCCGTTCCAGATGACGGCCGTTTGGGAAGCTGTTGTTCCCCGGAAAGAAGGCGAAGCCACCATTCCGGCACCGTTTTCTTTCAGGTAAACGAGTGAATTGAAGTTCAATAAGGAAACCGCTGAACCACCGCTTCGTTGCAAAACCGAGTCCGAAAGAGTGGTCGTCTTCCTTGTTTCAGTAAAACGCAATAGGTAACTGTCTGAAATACTTGCTTCATTCAGCTGAACCGTGTCGGATTGTGCAAAAACCAGTCGAAATACCGACATCATGCACAGAAATAAAATTTTATTTTTCATCGTGCTCGTTGCTTTTCCGCCGAAAGCAAAAAATTATGGGTTAATGAAACGGCAGGTCTCCTGGCTTGTTCTTTCTCCTTCCCATGCGCCGCGACGCACAGTGGATTGTAGATTAAA
>JAEWHB010000055.1 GCA_023388015.1 Bacteroidota bacterium | reverse complement strand
CAATTGCATATCCTAAATCCAATCCTGCAAATAATTGAGGTGTGATTTGAAATTTAGCAGTTGCTGCCAAAGGAATGAAAGTCGCTCCTTCATATTCGTAAGTAGTATTGCCCCAACGGTAATCTTTTCCAAAGAAATGATCTACTCCAATGAGTCCACCCAATTGCCATTTAGGTGCTAAGTTAACATAGTAAGCAAATGTTGCACCCGTGTTAAAACTCAGGGCATCTGCATCCCCAACTGGCGCTCCTAAATAAGGACCTACTTCAAAGCTTCCGCTTTGTGCATTTACTCCTACTAATCCGATTATTGAAAGTAATGCTGTGAAAATAATCTTTTTCATAATTATTAGTTTTTATACGGAGTTGAATTTTACAAATACAATGCCACAGCAATTTTAACAATTAAAAAAGGCATCTGCCAGAGATGCCTTCATTTGATTTATAAGCGTTTAGTTAATTAAAATTTGAAGTTTAATCCCAGACCGGCCGATCCTAATTGTACTGGATAACCGTAATTTTTGAAATTCATTCCTTTGTAAAAAGCATAGAAATCTATCACACGTGTGCTCCAGCTAACTCTCGGTCGATAGTAGAACCCACCTGCCCCCTTATCTCCTGAAAGGTCAATTGCATATCCCAAATCTAATCCTGCAAAAAATTTATCTGCAAAGAAAAATTTAGAACTGACTGCAATCGGAACATAGGACTCGCTTTCCGCATCAAAGTCAGGGTATGGTATATTTTCATCATAAACTATTTCTATATTTTCATCACTGGCATCTATAATAAAATGATCATATCCAGTCGATATACCCACTTTTATTTTATCCGTAATCCCAAAATAATAAGCGAAGTTTACACCAAAGTTGAAATTATATTCTGTGCTCAATTCACCTTCATAGATCCATTCAGCGTTAGCGTAAGGATTTTTATCACTTACTATGGGGACTCCTAAATAAAAACCCATTTCAAAGTTGTTTTTTTTCTGCGCCTGTATGCTCAGCATACCAAAAACACAAACAAGGAGAGATAAAGTAATTTTTTTCATATTAAATAAGTTTGTCCAAAAATAAACGCTCTCCAAATGTTAAAAAATACCCACAAGTAGCGATTTTGGAAGCTTTCATAAGCAAGATAAATTTGTCCTTGCAGTTTAGGTCGCTGTTGAATTATTGGTTATTTTTGTGCCACCATTCATTCACAATTAGAATTTCATGAGCAATACCTACAAATCCGCTGGCGTCGATAAAGAAGAAGGTTACCAAACCGTTTCAAAAATCAAAAAAACAGTTTCTGAAACGCACAATTCCAATGTTTTGAACGGAATCGGGAGTTTTGGTGCTTTTTACCAACTATCAGGTTATAAAAATCCGGTTTTGGTTTCCGGAACCGATGGAGTAGGAACCAAGCTCAGAATTGCTTTGGATGTGAAGAAATACGATACCGTTGGGGTTGATTGTTTTGCCATGTGTGCCAATGATATTTTGTGTCATGGTGCAAAACCTTTGTTTTTCTTGGATTATTTGGCCTGCGGAAAACTGGATTCAGACGTTGCAGCCGAAATCGTAGGCGGAATTGCTGCCGCTTGTAAAGAAACGGGAACGGCTTTAATTGGTGGAGAAACCGCTGAAATGCCGGGAATGTATCAGGTCGGGGATTATGATGTAGCCGGATTTTGCGTGGGAGTAGTGGAGAAAGATGAAATCATCGATGGTTCGCAAATTCAGGAAGGTCAAGCGATAATTGGATTGCCCTCTAGTGGATTTCACAGCAATGGATTTTCATTGGTTCGAAAAATATTTCCAGATTTTAATGAAGAATTCGAAGGAAAACCTTTGTGGGAAACGCTTTTGGTTCCTACGAAATTATACCAGAACGATATTTTCAAAATCAGGGAAAAAGTTCAACTTTCCGGAATTGCACACATTACAGGCGGCGGATTGATTGAAAATGTCCCACGAATTTTACCAAAAAGTTTGACGGCAGTTATTGAAAAGTCAAAAGTAAAAGTCCCTACTGTGATGCAGGAACTGATGAAGCGCGGCGGAATCAATGAAAACGAAATGTTCGGTACTTTCAATATGGGCGTGGGGATGGTTGTCGTTTGCGATGCGAAAGATGTCGATACGATTCTTAATTTGATTGAAGGTTCGATGTTAATCGGTCAAATTGAAAAAGGAGACGAAGAAATTATTTTGAAATAAAATCTTCTAGGAAAAAGCTATTTTCTGCTTTTGTCAATTGGTGGTTATTAATGAAAGAGTAAAATAATTTGCTTAAACTGTCCAACTGCCCATTCCCAGTACAATTATAAAGTATTTCTTTTCTTTGATTTCCTTTGAAATACAAAATGAATCTTTTGGTTAAAGCATCGTTACATTGAGTTTTTTCTGAGCTATTTAGAATTGTGTCAAATCTTGTTTGTACAATCAGATTCTTAATTGGTAGAAATTTTTCCGGAGAAATTTTCCCTTCGTAATATCCCAATCTAGTTGAATCAATTAAATAACCACGATGTCTTATATCTTGGAGAGGATAAATAGTGTCTTCGTAGGTTTCTTTTTCTATCCATAATCTTGTATATAAATTATTGGAAATTTCAAGATGATATTCTGGGCAAGATCCCCAACAACCGTTTTCATCTGTATGGAAAATGATTTTTTCAAATTCCAATTTTTTATCATTTCGGTCACATCCGATGATTGAAAAAAGAAGAAAGAAATATTGAATAATCCTTTTCATATTTTAGTTAAAATTGATTTTTTTAAATTAGCAATTAAATTTCAAAAATCCTATGACACAAACCGAAAGTTTTCAGATTTTAGATAAAGAAATTTTGCCGGGCGAAACCAAAACCGTAAACCTCAAAATCGCCCAACTTCATACAATGACCGAACTCAAAATCCCAATCATTGTTTCGCATTCCAACAAAAAAGGTTCTGTCGTTTTGCTTTCAGCCGGACTTCATGGCGACGAATTCAATGGCGTGGAAACCGTTCGGCAAATCATCCGAAAGAAAATAAACCGCCCCAAATCGGGAACTATTATCTGTATTCCACTTGTCAATGTGTTTGGTTTTGTAAACCAATCCCGGGAATTTCCCGACGGTCGCGACCTGAACCGCGTTTTTCCCGGAAGTGCAAACGGTTCGCTGGCCAGTCAGTTTGCGTATAATCTGATGGAACACATCATTCCCAAAGTCGATTATGTAGTGGATTTCCACGCCGGCGGAAGGAGTCGATTCAATGTTTCCCAAATCAGAATCGAAGAAAACCAAGCCGAACTGGAAACATTGGCTGCCGCTTTTCAAGCGCCCTTTTTATTGTATTCCAAAAACATAGAAGGTTCGTTTCGGGAATCTTGTGACAAACTTGGTAAAAAATATTTGCTTTTTGAAGGCGGTAAATCTTTGGACATCAATAAAGAAATTGTCGAACAAGCGATTGAAGGTACGGTTCGTTTGCTTGCTCATCTTGAAATGCTCCACGAAAAATTTGAACCCCAATCGGTTGAAAAACAGATGATTTATATCGAAGATTCAACCTGGCTCAGAGCCGATGTTTCAGGACTTTTTCAAAGCATAAGTCCGCCTGGAACTTACGTGGAAGCAGAACAAACGATTGCTTGGATTACAGATCCTTATGGTTCAATGGAAATCCCGGTTTTGGCTCCTCAGTCCGGATATATTATCAATGAAAATCAAGGTGCAGTTGTTTTTCAGGGCGATGCAATTTTCCATTTAAGCACCCGACTTAAAAATTGATTTTGATTTCAAAATTCTGTTAAAACCGTTTTTCAGGAACCGAATTGAAGTACATTTGCAGTCTTTATGACGCAAGCAAAAATCAACAAGAATTACCTGATTATTCTTTTGGGAATTCTGGCGGCGATTGGCCCGTTTACCATCGATATGTACCTGCCGGGATTTCAGAGAATTGCCCAGGATTTGTATACCGATGAGCAGCACGTGGCTTTTACGCTGACTTCCTATTTCGTGGGAATTGCTTTGGGACAACTATTCTACGGCCCAATTGTCGATAAATACGGACGTAAAAAGCCTTTGCTTTTTGGATTGGGAATTTACATTTTGGCGGCCATTGGCTGTGCGCTTTCGCCAATGATTGAAGTGATGATTGGCATGCGGTTTTTGCAGGCTTTAGGCGGATGTGTGGGAATGGTAGCTTCCACAGCGATTATCAGTGATGTTTATGAAGTTCAGTACCGTGCACGGGCTTTTTCTTCGATTATTCTAGTGATGGGCGTTGCGCCTTTGATTGCGCCGAGTGTAGGAAGTTTCTTTGTGGAAAAATGGGATTGGGAAGTCATTTTTTATTTCCTGGCGGTTTTTGCCGGAATTGTTTTCCTTTTGATTCAATTTTTTCTGCCCGAAACCAGTCGTTATATGCATTCCAATAAATTAAAAATCAGAGAAATAGCTGCTGGATATCTCGAAGTTTTGAAAAATAAAACCTTTTTGTTTTACACATTGGCAGGAAGCATTGCGATGTCGGTCATGTTTGCTTATATCTCCTCGGCTTCTTTTATTTTTCTAACTTTTTATGGTTTGGACAAAGCGACTTTTTCGATTCTTTTTGCGGTCAATGCATCGGGAATTATTTCGGGAAGTTATCTGAACGGACTGCTGACGCGAAAGGTAAATTACATTAAAATTTCCAATTATGCCGCTCTGGTTTTGAGTCTGATTTCGCTTTGTATTTTGATTTTTGTACTTATAAATCCCAATTTGCACTATCAGTGGCTGGTGGTTGCTTTGTTTTTAATTTTATTCACGATTGGATTTATCAATCCAAATGCAACCGCGGCATCTTTGGCACCATTTACCAAAAACTCAGGAACGGCTTCAGCACTCGGCGGTGCCATACGAATGGGAACCGGTGCTTTGGTAGCCACAGCCGTCGGACTTTTTCAGGGCGAGTCTTCGCTTACGATGTTTATGATGATTTTTGTGCTTTCCATTTTGGCTGCAAGCTTTTTGTGGATTATGCCGATGGTGAAGAAAACCAGAAGTTAATTTAGAATAAAATCAACAATCATTTTCGTTGTAGTATTCTTTTTCTAATTTGTCTTCAAGGTATTCAAGTTTTTGACCTGAAATATTTTGTTTTTCCAGTTTAACGGGTAATTGTTTGGCCCCATCACTTGAAATCCATAAACCATTAAAGGAATTTCCTTTTTTCTCCAACAATAAAATTCCTGTATTTCTAACTTCAACAAACGTATATCTACCTTTTTCATAATTCATTGTCGAATTAAGTAATATCCAATCATCATTTTTATTGTTTTTGTATTTGTAAATAGCTGAAGCATGAATATTTGGACATCCATCTTCTTCAATTTTAAGGTAGAATTGAATGTCCAAATCTTTTCCAATTGTTCCTTTGTACAAATCTTGTGAGATAATTTCTTGAGAAAAACCCATGATTGGAAGAAGAATCAATAAGATTTTGGCGTATATTTTCATTTGTAAGCTTTTAGTTGAAATATAAATATAAAAAAATCTGCATCAATTTTTCCATGAATTTACATTTTCACGAAACGTTCCTACGGAACGTGAATGTTAGCTAAATTATTGATTCTACCAACGAAACGTTCCTACGAAACGAGGATTATAATTAATTAAGGAAATAATGTGTCGAAGGGACGTCTGGTGTAATTCGATTTTTTAGCGAAATTCGAATCTCGAACTTCGAAATTCGCCTAAGAAAATAAAAATCTGCATCAATTTTCCATGAATTTACATTTTCACGAAACGTTCCTACGGAACGTGGATGTTAGCTAAATTATTGATTCTACCAACGAAACGTTCCTACGGAACGAGGATTATAATTAATTAAGGAAATAATGTGTCGAAGGGACGTCTGGTGTAATTCGATTTTTTAGCAAAATTCGAATCTCGAACTTCGAAATTCGCCTAAGAAATAAAAATCCGCATCAATTTCTCAATGCGGATTTAAATTATTTATCTGGAAATCAATTCGATTACAAAGGAATATTTCCGTGTTTGCGTTTCGGTGAATCCACCACTTTGTTTTCCAACATGGCAAAAGCTTTGATTAACTTTCTACGGGTATTATGTGGTAAGATTACTTCGTCGATGAATCCACGTTTGGCAGCTTCGTACGGAGTGGCGAATAATTCTGCGTATTCTTTTTCTTTCTCTGCTAATTTTGCTTCGTGGTCGTCTGCTTCTGCAATTTCTTTTTTGAAGATAATTTCCGAAGCTCCTTTTGCGCCCATTACGGCAATTTCGGCCGTAGGCCAAGCAAAATTCATATCGGCACCAATGTGTTTTGAATTCATTACATCATACGCTCCACCGTAGGCTTTACGCGTAATTACCGTCACTTTTGGAACAGTTGCTTCACTCAACGCATACAATAATTTCGCTCCATGAACGATGATGCCATTCCATTCCTGATCGGTTCCTGGTAAGAATCCTGGAACATCTTCCAAGACCAACAAAGGAATGTTGAACGCATCACAAAAACGAGTAAAACGAGCCGCTTTTACGGAACTATTAACATCCAAAACTCCGGCAAGGAACATGGGGTTATTGGCGACAATTCCGATGCTTCTTCCGCCTAATCTCGCAAATCCGACTACAATGTTTTCAGCGAAATCTTTGTGGATTTCAAAGAAAGAATCTTCGTCAATGATTTCCTTGATGACATCTTTCATATCGTAAGGTTTGGTCGAACTTTCCGGAATGATGCTGTCCAAATTCTCACGGATTTCTTCGCCTAATTCGTACGGATATAGTGCAGGCAATTCCATATTATTTTGAGGTAAATAGCTCAATAATTTTTTGACATCTTCCAAACATTCCACATCGTTAGCTGAAGTCGTGTGCGCCACACCCGATTTGGTTGAATGGGTAGAAGCTCCACCTAATTCCTCTGCTGTAACGGTTTCGTTGGTTACGGTTTTCACCACGTTGGGTCCGGTTACGAACATATACGAAGTATTTTCCACCATCATGGTAAAATCGGTCATGGCTGGCGAATAAACCGCACCACCAGCACAAGGACCCATAATCGCAGAAATCTGAGGAATAACTCCAGAAGATTGAACGTTTTTGTAGAAAATATCGGCATATCCGCCCAAAGAACGAACTCCTTCTTGGATTCTCGCTCCACCAGAATCATTCAATCCGATCATCGGAGCACCCACTTTTAAGGCCATGTCCATGACTTTGCAAATCTTTTCTGCATGGGTTTCAGAAAGAGAACCTCCGAAAACTGTAAAGTCTTGTGCGAACACATAAACCAAACGTCCGTTAATGGTTCCATAACCCGTTACAACACCGTCTCCCGGATATTTTTCTTTGTCCATTCCGAAATCGGTGGTTCTGTGTTCCACCAACATTCCGATTTCTTCAAAAGAACCTTCGTCCATTAAATATTCAATGCGTTCTCTTGCGGTCAATTTCTTTTTCGCATGTTGCGCAGCAATTCTCTTTTCGCCACCACCCAAAAGTGCTTGCGCTTTTTTATCGATTAAGGATTGTATTTTATCGTTCATAATCTTTCTTTATTGAAACTATGATTTATTTAAAAATTTAGTTTTGTATTAATGTTTTCAATTCTTCTTTACTAGGAAGAACTGTTTTGTATTTACTTGCGAAAATTTGTTTATTATCTTCAGGTAGTGTGTATTCAACTACTGCTTCACTCTTATTTTGACATAAAATGATTCCAATCGTTAGATTTTCGTCCTCTAACCGCATTTTGCGATCGTAATAATTTACGTACATCTGCATTTGGCCAATGTCTTGGTGCTTAAGTTCGCCTATCTTCAAATCAATTAAAACAAAAGATTTTAATAGCCGATTGTAAAATACCAAATCAATCCAAAAATGTTTATCGTCAAATGAAATACGTTTTTGTCTTGCAACAAATGTGAATCCATTCCCTAACTCTAATAAAAAATGTTCAAGTTTATTGATAATTTCTTCTTCTAATTGATTTTCGGAATAATTTGATTTTTCCGGCAAACCAATAAATTCCAAAATATAGGGATCTTTGATTATATCTTTTGGTTGTTCAACAATTAAACCTTTCTCAGCAAGTTCTTTGACTTTCTCTTTATCTCGACTCAAAACAAGTCGTGTGTACAATGCCGAATCATATTGGCGATTTAATTCCCGTACACTCCAATTATTCTTTTGGGATTCAATTTCGTAGAACTTTCGCTCTTCCTCATTTTCAATCCGCATCAATTTTATATAATGTGACCAACTCAAATGAAAAGATATGGAAGGGTTTTTTGATGTTTGGGATGAAATTTCCAAAGAAGATTTCGTCAACACCGTTGACGATTTTCCATAAGTCAAATAAAAGAAACGCATTCGATCTAAATTTTCAACAGAAAAACCTTTTCCGAATTCATTTGTTAATCGTTTTGATAAATCTTTTAATAATTGTTTTCCATATTGAGCCCTATCTTCACCGCCTTGTTGGTCTTCCACAATCATTCTTCCTATTTCGAAATAAGTTGAAACCATTGTTTGATTAATGGTTTGGACAATATTTCGTTTTGAAGATTCTAATAATTCAATGATCTTCAAAAAAATATCTGGATGTGAAACCGGGTTAGACATAGTTTTAGTTGGATGAATTAGGCAATCTTACGATTTTTTTGTCTTCTAAATATTGTTTCAAGGCAACCATTGCTGCAATTTTAGCTTCTTTGGCAGATTGTTCTTTGATCACTTCTGGATTGTAATATTTCTTCACGAAATTGGTGTCGAAATTTCCAGACAAGAAAGCATCGTGTTCAAATACGAATTTCCCAAACGGCAAAGTTGTTTCGATTCCTTTGATTTTATAGTCCGAAATCGCATTCATCATAATGTGAATCGCTTCTTCACGTGTTTTGCCATAGGTAATCAATTTGGATAACATTGGATCATAATAAATCGGAACATCCATTCCTTCATCAATCCCGTTGTCCACACGAATTCCTTCTCCTTCTGGCAATTGATATACTTCTAAATTCCCAACACTCGGCATGAAATTATCCAAAGGATCTTCCGCATACACACGCAATTCCATCGCATGACCTGAAATTTTCAAATCTTCTTGTTTGATGGGAAGAACCTCGCCACGTGCCACCCGAATTTGCATTTCTACTAAGTCAATTCCGGTAATCATTTCCGTAACCGGATGTTCCACCTGAAGGCGTGTGTTCATTTCCAGAAAATAGAAATTTTTATTTTCATCTAACAAGAATTCGACCGTTCCGGCGCCTACATAATCACAGGCTTTGGCCACTTTAACGGCGGCATCTCCCATTGCCTGACGAATTTCTGGCGTCAAAACAGAAGAAGGAGCTTCTTCAATTACTTTTTGGTGGCGACGTTGAATCGAACATTCGCGTTCAAATAAATGAACAATATTTCCATGGGTGTCGGCCATCACTTGGATTTCAATGTGACGAGGTGAACCGACATATTTTTCAATGAAAACCGAACCGTCTCCAAAAGAAGAAACTGCTTCTGAAATCGCACGTTCCATTTGAGATTCAAATTCTGCTTCGTTTTCTACAATTCGCATTCCTTTTCCACCTCCTCCAGCAGACGCTTTGATTAAAATTGGGAATCCGATTTCTTTGGCTACTTGTTTGGCTTTTTCAACGTCGGTAATGGCTTCGTCTAATCCGGGAACCATAGGAATATCGTATTTCTTAACCGCTTCTTTGGCTGCGAGTTTACTTCCCATCATGCGAATGGCTTCGGATTTCGGACCGATGAAAATAATGCCGTTTGCTTCGGCTTTTTCGGCAAATTCCGCATTTTCAGAAAGAAATCCATAACCGGGATGAACGGCATCTACATTTAATTTTTTGCAGACTTCAATGATTTTATCGCCCAACAAATAAGATTGATTGGATGGCGCTTCTCCGATTAATACTGCTTCATCAGCAAATTTCACGTGAGGAGCTTCGCGGTCAGCAGTCGAATAAACCGCTACGGTTTTGATGCCCATTTTCTTGGCTGTTTTCATCACACGAAGTGCAATTTCACCACGATTGGCAACTAATAACTTTTTCATTTTCTTTATATTAAGCCCCTTCAAAGGAGGGGTTGGGGAGGATTATTCAAATTCGATTAATAATTGACCTTTGTCTACAGCTTGACCTTTTTCAACCAAGATTGATTTAATTCTTCCAGCTCTTGGTGAATTGAAATTGTTTTCCATTTTCATGGCTTCCAAAATCAATAAACTATCGTTTTCTTGAACTTCTTGTCCGACTTCCACCTGAATGCTCAAAATCAATCCCGGCATAGGAGCTTTGATGGCATTGACTTGTTTGGAAGCACCTACCTCAAATCCTAATTCTTTGATTAGGTTGTCCAATTCTGTCCCGATATTCACTTCATATTCCGAATTATTGACTTTAACCGTGTAGGATTTGTTCAAGAAATCGTTCTCTAGAATTTCAGTTTTGTAAGATTGATGGTCTTTTAAAGTGTGGGAAGTGTATTGATCCAACTGAATGCTATCCATCGATTCAATCGTATCTTCTGTAAGGTCGAAAGTATTTTGTCCTTTCACGGTAACCTTAAATGTCTTCATAAATATTAATTTGTGCGATATAAGTGCTAAAAGTACGTATTTAGATGGTCTTCAACAACAGAAATAAGCTGAGATTGGTCAAAAGTTTTTAAGAGGGAGAGGTTTGAGGTTTGATTCTCTTTACAGCGGACAAGGGTTTTAGGTTTGAAGTTGAAGATTTTGATTAGATAAGATTTCGAATTCGTCCCGTAGAGACGTTTGGTAAGAAATTGAAGGGGAAATTTCACGAAACGTTCCTCTGGAACGAAAAGGTTATTAAAAGATGTTTTTTCCCAACGACTCGTTCCTAACGGAACGAAATCATTTAGAATTCAAAAATTAAAGTTTAATGTTGTTATTTTTATTGATGAGACAAAAGTTTAGTAGATAATGAAATAATCTTTAAAATATTCAAGACTCAGAAAAGACCTCGTAGAGATCTCCGCTTTGTACACAATTAACCTGACTCAGAATCTCGGCGCCGTAGGTGCCGACCCTTGATAAAGTTTAAAGTTTAAAGTTTAAAGTTCAAGGTTCAATGTTTCATGTTGTTTTACGAGCTTCGGATTTCGAGCTTCGAATTTCGCATTCCGAGCTTCTCAATTTTAAATTTTGTAATTTTGTAATTCGAAATTTATAGCCCGGATGGTAGCGGATATCCTTTTCTGGGAGGCTTGATTTTTTGTCGAAGAAAAAGAGTGACTAACTCCTTTTTTTTCGCAACAAAAAACGAGAAAACCAGAAAAGATAGCAGTGGACAGCCGGAATAGCTCCTGAAAATTTCGAATAGTATCATTTTGAAACCATTCCATTCATGAATCAATCCAAAGCTTTGGCCATTTTGAAATCCGGACGAAATGTGTTTCTCACGGGCTCGGCGGGCGCAGGAAAAACCTATGTTTTAAATCAATACATCAAATACTTGAAGGAACATAAAGTCGGTGTTGCGGTAACGGCTTCGACCGGAATTGCAGCTACGCATATGAACGGTCAGACCATTCATTCCTGGTCGGGAATTGGCATTCGGGATGAAGTTTCGGTTCGGCATTTGTCGAATTTGAAAGAGAAAAAATATTTCCGAGAAAAGATGGAACAGGTGAAAGTTCTGGTAATTGACGAGATTTCTATGTTGCACCGAAATCAATTGGATTTGGTCAATCGGGTTTTGAAGTTTTTCAAAGAAAACGAATTGGCTTTTGGAGGAATTCAGGTTGTTTTTTCAGGTGATTTTTTCCAGTTGCCGCCGATTGGAAATGAGGAAGAGACATCAAGACAGAAGTTTGCTTTTATGTCGGATGCCTGGCTGGAAGCCGAACCGGTGATTTGTTATTTGACCGAACAGCACCGACAATCTGAAAATGATTTGAATCTGATTTTAAATGAAATTCGAAATGGTGAAGTAACCCAAAAATCCATTGATTTATTGGAGTCGCGGGTAGAATTTCATCCGGATGAAGGCGAACAGGAAACCAAATTATTTACGCACAATGCCGATGTAGATCGGATCAATCAGATGTTTTTGGAACAAATCGGAAGTGCTTCGCGGTTTTTCCCGGCCAAGGTAAAAGGAAATGAAGCATTGATTGAAATGCTGAAAAAGTCAGTTTTGGCGTTGGATAATTTGGAACTGAAAACCGGTGCGCAAGTTATGTTCGTCAAGAATAATTACGAAGTCGGATACGTAAATGGTACCCTTGGGCGGATTTCAGGATTTACCGATAAAGGTCATCCGCTGGTGAAAACTTTTGACAATGATTTGATTGAAGCCAAACCCGAAACCTGGGCAATTGAGGATGAAACAGGGAAACCTTTGGCTTCTTTTGTACAAGTTCCTTTGCGACTGGCTTGGGCGATTACAGTTCATAAAAGTCAGGGAATGACGCTGGACAAGGCGATGATTGATTTGAGTCGGGCATTTGAAAAGGGGCAGGGCTATGTGGCACTCTCGCGTTTGCGTGATTTGCAAGGTTTGAAGTTGCGAGGTCTCAATCAAACGGCTTTGGAGGTGGATGAACTGGCGATGCGTGCCGATAAGAGATTTCGGGAGCTTTCGCAGGAATGGGACAATTCGCTGGAGGAAAAAAGTCTGGAAGGAGAATACCGAAGTTTCATTTTGTACAGCGGCGGAACGGTGGATAAGAGAGAATTGGCGAAGCAAAAAGAAAAAATCGCAATGAAAGGAAAAGCTGAAAAAGTTTCGACCTATCAGCACACCAAAAACTTGATTCTTCAGGGAATGGACATCAAGGAAATGGCGGAGAAAAGAGGCTTGACAAAAGGAACGGTTTTAAGCCATTTGATCCGTATTGCGGAAACCGATAAAGAAATTGATTTGGAGAAGTACAAACCTTCAAATGATATTATTGAAAAAGTGAAGGAAGCCGTTTCGAAGCAAAGTGCTAATGAGAAACTGATGCTGGCAAAAATTTATTCGGATCTTAATAAAGAAATTGCTTTTGACGAAATCAAACAAGCATTGATTTTTTTAAATAGAAAATAAACTATTATTAATCAATCTTTGAATTTTCCCCAGTCTTTTCCCGGTAAATAGCGCCCGGGCTCGCAAAAATAAAAAATAGTTTTTTGCGCATTCCTTTGGCATTTTTCACATCGTTATAAATGTCTTTGTATTCATGAAAATTCAGGTACAAAGGATTCAAACTGACATCAATTTTTTCTGTGAGACCGTAGGTAGGTTTTTCTTCTTCAGGCTGATAAGTGCCAAAAAGTTTATCCCAAAAAATAAAAATGGCAGCAAAATTTTTGTCGATGTATTTTTCATCCGAACCATGATGAACTCTGTGATTGGAAGGTGTAACAAACATTTTTTCAATCCATGGATGAAGTTTCGGAACGTGTTCTGTGTGTTGCCAAAACTGAAAAAGTACAGAAATCTGATTGGCAATAAAAAATACTACCGGATGAAATCCTATAAAGGCCAATGGAAGAAAAAACAAAACTTTGAAATGTTGAATCCAGCTAAGTCTGAAAGAAACAGTCAGATTGTAACTTTCTGCCGAATGATGAACTACGTGCGTGGACCAAAAAAAGCGGTTGAAATGTGAAACTCTGTGCGACCAATAGCTACAAAGGTCATAAAGCAAAAGGCAGGGAATCAAAGTCCACCAATCCAACGCCATGCGCCATGGAACGAAATTGTATATATAAACCGCTCCATAAATTAAAGTAGCTTTAAAGAAAAGATTTATAGCTACGTTGCCCAATCCCACAAACAAAGAACCCAAAGCTTCGGTAGTGTTATAGTTCCTACTCCCCGAACGCCAAGAATACCATATTTCCAGTACGGTAAGAAATGCCATAACGGGAATGGCGTATACAATCAGATTTGCGGAATCTCCTTCGAGCGAAGTTATATTTGATAAATCAATTTTGTCGGCACCGAAAAGTTCATTGAAATAGTTGAACATTGGGCTAAAGGTAGGGATTAATAATTTAGTGTTTGTTGAAAATAGAAGCATTGCAAGAAGCAATCTGTGCCAAATCAAAAGAAATGTTAATTTTTTGGTATCGTTTTTGTTCCAAATCCAATAACCTAACTTCCCGATTTAAGCATTTTTAAAATTTACAATTATGGCAAATAAAAATGACTCTTTTATTCTGTTGACGGGATTATTAATCGGAGCTGCGGCAGGTACAGCAGCGGGAATTCTCCTTGCACCTTGTGCCGGGAAAGAAACCAGAAAAAAAATCAGGCAGGGTAGGGAAAGTATGCAAAATCAGTTGAGAAAGCAATTGGATTGCTTCAGCGATTTATGTTGCAGGACAGAAAAAGAAGAAATAAATCCGGTGGTAGAAACTGCAAAAACTGTGGAAAAATCAAAGCCATCAAAAGCTAAAACACCAAATAGTAAGAAATCAAATAAAGGAAAAGGGGCATAATCAGTTAGCCCCTTTTCTGTTTAAAAATTTCTGTATGATTAATTACCTAAAGAAATACATAAACTACGGGATTGCATACGCCAAACTCGAAATTACCGATTCGGTCAGTAATATGATTGGCGCAGGCGTATTCGGTATTCTGGCTGGAGTTTGCGGACTGATGATTTTGTTCATGGGAAGTATTGCCGCGGCCTATTTGCTCAGTGATTTACTTGAAACACCCGGCACAGGCTTTTTAATCGTAATGGGATTTTATGTGTTGTTGTTTGTGGTATTTATTCTCTTCAGAAAGAAAATCAAACTTTTACTCACAAACAATGTAGTTGAAGCCGCAATGGAAGCAATGGATGACCCTCAATCTGAAAATTATGAAAACTAAAGACATCAATACGCTTGCACAATTGAGACAAGCCAAATCTGAGCTCAAAATGAAAATGAAGCGCAAAGACAATGATTTGCAAAACAATTTGATTTATTCGCTTGCCAATAAACTTTTCTCCGGAAAAGGAAAAACGCAGGATTATGTTTCCACGGCTTTGGACAAGGGCACTAGAAATGCAATCCGATTTCTGGCTCACAGAACAAAAAGAAAACCGCGAATCAAAAGATTCATGAAACCGACTCTTATTACTGCTTTGGCAATAGCCGTTCCCGTTTTAGCTACGAAAGCCGGTGGATTTTTAAAGGCAAAAGCATAGTCTTTATATGGAAAATATAGTGGGAAGCACAGCAGGGATATTAACATCGGTGTCGATGATTCCGCAGTTAATCAAAGTTTTGAGAGAGAAAAATGTGGAAGATTTATCGGCCGGAATGCTCATCGTACTGATTTCCGGTCTTTCACTTTGGGTTTGGTATGGAATTATGAAAGGCGAATGGCCTATTATTCTTTCCAATGCCTTTGCTGTATTGGTAAATCTTTGGTTAGGAATTTGTTTGATTTACTATAGAAAAAATAATTAATTTCAATTTTTCTCACTTAATTTACAAAACTTGAAATTTAAAATAAATAAGAGAAAACTACTAAAATGGACCGGCATCACGCTGGGATCCCTCATCATACTTCTTATCTTATTAATCCTAAGTCTGAGAATTCCCGCCGTTCAGAATTTTGTCAAAAACAAACTCATTGTTTACCTCGAGGATAAAATTCAAACCGATGTAAATCTCGAAAAAGTTTACATTGCTTTTCCCAACCGCATTATTCTCGAAAATCTTCATTTGCAGGGACAGGATGTCGATACTTTATTGGCGGTTCGCAGTTTTGATGTAGGATTGAATATGTGGAAATTGCTTGACTCCAAAGCCGATTTTACTTCGATTGATTTGCAGGGCGTTCGCGCCAATGTCGTCCGGAATCCCGATGGGACTTTCAATTTTGATTATATTCTCGATGCTTTTGCCACCGAAGAAAAAGAAGAAGAAGCCAAACCTTTTATCATTTCATTGGATAAAATCGAATTGCAGGATATCGGCATCAGTTTCATTGACAAACAATCGGCTAATGACATCAATGTGTTTTTTAATCACCTGAAAACCAGAGTGAAAACTTTCGATCTCGAAGAGAATTCCTATGCCTTGGACGAATTAAATCTTGACGGATTAAAACTAAAACTTCATCAGGATTTTGTGGAAGAAGTAGCGGTAAATGTCGAAGAAACTGTGGACTCGCTCAATCAGCAGAAACCGATGAGCATTGATTTGAACGCAATTAAATTCACCAATTTCAATGTGGATTATGGCGATGATAATTCCAAAACTTATGCAAAAGTTCTGTTCAAAGAATTAAGCGCCGAAATTGATAAACTCGATCTGCAAAATAATTCCTTCGAAATCGACAAAATTCTTTTGTCCGGAGCACGATTAAATGCCGATTTGTTTTTGCCTGAAACTTCAAATGAAGAAAATACTGATGAAGGAATTTCTTCTTCCGGTTCAACGCCTAAGTTGGTATTGGGAAAATTGGAATTGAACGATGTACAGGCAGTTTATAATAATACAGCGGTTGTACCGACTAACCAAGGAATGGATTTCAATCACCTTGATTTTTCAGATTTAAATCTGGAAGTCCAAGATTTTCAGATGGAAAATAATGAATTTATCGGGAGAATTGAGTCTGCCGAAATACAGGAAAAAAGTGGTTTGAACATTCAGGAATTCCGAACGGATTTTGCTTATCAGTCTCAACAAGCCTTTTTAAAAAACCTTTACCTGCAAACGCCTCAAACGATTTTGCGCGATGAAATTGTTTTGAATTATTCGTCCATCGAACAATTAAGCGAAGATTTAGGAAACGTCGCCATTTCAGCCGATTTGTACAATTCCAAAATCGGTTTTTCCGACATTCTCGCCCTTGCGCCCGATTTGAGAAATACAACGCCTTTCAATAAATATCCGAATGCTTCGCTCCATCTCGATGCCGAACTCAACGGAATTGTCAATGATTTATTGATCCAAAATCTGGAAGTTTCCGGATTGGATGATTTGAAACTTAAAGTTCGCGGGCGACTTCGCAATGCGACAAATCCTGAAAATATTTATTACGATTTAAACATTTCGGAACTTTCTTCTTCGGCCAAAACCATTTACAATCTCGTTCCGCCGAACACCATTCCGTCCAATATTTCTTTGCCTTCTTCTTTCGTCATTCGCGGAAAAGCAAAAGGAACCACAGAAATCATCGATGCCGATTTGAAACTCAATTCCACACTTGGAAATGCGGCGGTTCTGGCTAAGCTTGATATGAGCCGTGAAAACCGGGAAACTTATGATGTAAAAGCCAGTTTACGTGATTTACAAATCGGGAAAATCATTCAAAATCAAGAATTGGGAGCGATTTCGGCAGATATAACTGCAAAAGGCGAAAGCTTTGATTTTGCCCGTGCCAACGCGGATTTGTCGGGCGATGTTGCCTATGTGGATTACAATGGTTATCGCTACCAAAATATGGATATGACCGGGAAAATTCGAAACGGAAATTACGATATCGAACTGATTTCCAAAGATCCGAATGCGGATTTGAATTTGATTGCTTCGGGTGTTTTCAATGAAGAAAATCCTACCGTAAAATTAGACGGAACGATTACCAAACTGGATTTGAATAAACTCGGATTTTATGCCGAACCAATGATCCTTGCCGGAAATATCGAAGCGGATTTCACCAATTTAAATCCCGATGAATTGAATGGTTTTTTAAACCTCAGGAACTTTGCCATTTCCGATACAGAAGAAGTTTTTCCGATTCAGGATTTAAGTCTGTATGCGCTTTCCACCATAGATTCAACTAAAATTTCTTTGCAATCCCAAATCGCCGATTTGGAGCTGAACGGAAAGTACAAAATCACTCAGATTTTTGGTTCGCTTCAGCAGACGCTCAATCAATATTA
>JAEWHB010000036.1 GCA_023388015.1 Bacteroidota bacterium | reverse complement strand
GTGATTTGATGGCAGTGTGCAATAAATGCGGTGCAATATCAGGCAATGCATTAGGTTTTCCCGGTAAAGGTTCCAAAATCGCCAGTTCATAATCGTCTTTGTCGATGAATTCTTCCTCCCATAATTTTTTCAAAAGACGATTTCTTTTCTTTAGTAACAAATCCTGATTTTTTCCGGGGAAAATTAAGGAAGGCGCATTGGGCAAAACCGCAAGCGTAGCGGATTCACCCCAGGAAAGCTGATCTGCCGATTTCGCATAATAGCGCCAGGCAGCTGCATCAAGTCCGACTACATTTCCGCCGAATGGCGCATGGGAAACATAATAATTAAGAATTCTGTCTTTGGAATTTGTAAGTTCCAGTCGGGTTGCCTGAATAATTTCGAGAAATTTCTGAAGATAAGTTCGTTCAGGATTTTGTTTAGCTAATCGGATGGTTTGCATGGTAATGGTACTTCCACCACTGACGATTCCGTCGGAAGAAATATTTTGTCTGAAAGCACGAAACAAAGAAACCGGATTTACACCCGGATGTTTTCTGAAATAAGCATCTTCAAACTGAGTGATGCAAATTTCAAATCGTTTAGGAACGGAATCATTGGCCGGAAAACGCCATTGTTCATCACCTGAAATAGTTGCACCGAGCAGTTTATTGTCTTGACTGTAAATCAGTGTGGAAGTTTCTTCTTTAAAAAGTGGTTTTGGTAAAGAAAAAAACAAATACCAAATCAAAAAAATCCCAAAAACTGACCAAATTGGGATTTTAAACTTTCCGTAAAATATGCTGAACTTTTTCCACATGAAGAATCAAAGTTCTTCAAATATAATGCAAATATTATTCAGAATGGGCGATGATATAAGCACGCACCAGTTTCCCTTCTTCATAATTCAGCTTGGCTCTCGGAATCATACGTTTGAGCACTTCATTCCATTTTTCCGCATCACGTGATTCAGGTTCAAACAATTTGTGACATTTATCGCAGTTATTGGTAAACAAAGCTCCTCCTTGTGCGAGTTGTTCAGTCGTAAAACTTGCATGAACTTCTGCTTTGGTCGGCACCGGTTCCAGATGCGCAACCGTATTAACTACACGGGCTGCACAACTAACTATAAACAATACAACCAGAACCAATCCAAGTGTTTTTAATAATGATTTCATAATGATTGATTTTTAAATACCCTTAAAATTAAGCATTTATGACTTTTATATTTTAATCCAAGCATAATTTAGATTGATGCTAAACGATTTCGGAATTCTTGAAAACTTCCTGTTTTTGTTGATTGTTTTATTTGCCTTCCCCATCTTAATCCTTTATTTTTGTGCAGTAACAAGCAAGCTTTTTTTGCGCTTAAATTTCAATTCAGAAAATGTCAACATACGTTGTAGTAGGTCTTCAGTTCGGAGACGAAGGAAAAGGGAAAATCACCGATGTACTTTCAGCTAAATCAGATTATGTAGTTCGCTATCAGGGCGGAAATAACGCCGGTCATACAGTTTATGTTGGCGAAGATAAATTTGTATTGCATCTGCTTCCGTCAGGCGTTTTGCAATCACAGGGCAAATGTATTATCGGAAGTGGCGTAGTGGTCAATCCTCAAAGTTTTTTGGAAGAAGTAGCCACTTTGGAAAGTCGTGGAATCAGCAGTGGTCATATTTTTATTGACCGCCGCGCGCACATTATTATGCCTTATCATGTTTTACTGGACGGATACCGCGAAGAAGCAGCCGGAAAGGATTCTATCGGGACTACGAAACGCGGAATCGGGCCTTGTTATGAAGACAAAGTCGCCAGAGTCGGCATCCGTGCGATTGATCTATTAAACCCTGAAGTTTTAAAAGAAAAATTGGAAATCAATCTGAAAATCAAAAATGCTTTGTTTGAAAAATTATTTGACAAACCGGCACTTGATTTTGATGAAATTTACAATGATTATTTAGCCTACGGCGAAAAAATAAAACACAGAATCATCGATGCTGTTGTGGAAGTAAACGATGCAATTGACGAAGGAAAAAATGTGTTGTTTGAAGGAGCGCAAGCCTTGATGCTGGACATTGATTACGGAACTTATCCGTATGTAACTTCCTCTTCGCCTTCCACCGGCGGTGTTTGTGTAGGTGCGGGCGTTCCGCCTACCAAACTGAAAAACCTGATTGGTGTTTCCAAAGCTTATTGTACGCGTGTTGGAAATGGCCCTTTCCCAACGGAACTGGACGATGAAGTCGGAGAACACATCCGTAAAGTCGGACATGAATTCGGCGCTTCAACAGGTCGTCCGAGAAGATGTGGTTGGTTGGATTTAGTGGCATTGAAACATGCCTGCCGCATCAACGGAATTACACATTTGGTCATCACGAAACTAGATGTTCTAAGCGGATTTGATAAAATTAAAGTTTGTACCGATTACCAAACCGAAGACGGCGAAATCAAACATAATTTCACGGCTTCTACCACCAAACTGGACAAATACACACCGGTTTACAAGGAATTGGACGGATGGAAGGAAGACATTTGCAACATCAACTCTTTCAGTGAATTACCGGAAAACGCACAAGAATACATTCACTTCATTGAAGAATATTTGGGAATTGAAATTTATCTGGTTTCAGTCGGTCCGGATCGTTCGCAGAATATCATCAGAAAGGAATTGTTTTAATTCAAAAACATAAAAAATCGGCATTCAAAAGCCGATTTCAAATTAAACTTTGTCAAAAAATTTATTCGTAATGTTTTGACAAAGTTGTTTTTTATTCCAACTCCTCCTTTCTACCATCGATTTCCAATTGCAAGAGCACTTTGGCAGCATCATCTTCATTAAAACTTAAATTTCCGGCAACAAAAACACCTTTTTCACCGTGATTCAGATGTTCTATTCCATAAACGGTTGATTCATCATCAGGATTACTCATGCCTTCATAACGATAAATATACATAATTTTGAAAGCAGCGGGATTGTGCGTAATCTCATCAGAATGAGCATTATAATCTTTCACATAACCTTTCTGTTTCAAATCTTCAAGCGCCGTTTCCGCATCGGCATACTTGTATTGTCTTTTCTCTTCCATGATTTTAAATTTTTAAAGGTTTAATTTTTCTACTTCATAATTAATGCCAAAATCAGGGTGGTCTTCAGATTTAATTCTAATCGGCATTCTTTACTTGTATAAAGCTGAAATAACTGAAAACCATAACGAAAGCTCCACTAAAATTAACACCCCCAACGATTTAAGGGTCTTTTTAGGGGGTGTTATATTATATGATAGTATTTATTTTTTATTACTTCGCCTTTATAATCGCTTAGAAATACAACGTTCGGTGAATGAACACTCAACTAAATTATAAATCAGCTCCACTACCGATAAACAAAATCAGCTGGTGTAGATTTCTGTTTGTGTTCGGTTTGGTCTTTCTTTCCAACCAAATAAGCGCACAGATTCATATTTCTTCCGGTACAGCATTCATAATAAAAGAAAATACGATTGTCGCCATCACATTGGGAGATGAATCCCAACGAACAGACGAAAAGAAAACAATCGTTTTTTTAACTTCTTCGGATACTAAATTCACAAATTCAGAGCAATTTTTAACTGCGGGAAAGCTTACGAAAAAAAGTACTCATGAACAAAAGGAAGCCAAAAATCATCCGATTGCTAAAAAAGAAACACCTCCAAAAAAAATTGTCAAAACTCAGAACTTGAAATTTCAGCCTAGTCCGGCAAATGAATTCATTCTGAACTTGGCATACAATAAATACACATTAGCACCGGTCAGCCAGCAACAATACAAAGCATTTACTGCTGTAACTACTTCTCTGGCTCAGCCTCTCATCCCCGCTTCTAAAAAAACTTGCTTAAACGGAAATAATACTTTCTGGAGAAAAAAATCCTTGTACTCACAGATATACTTCGCAAGACCCCCACCCCTATTGGTCTAAACAGATTTCAACCCTAACCCTTTTCAATTTAAATCTTTTGCATTCGAAGTAGAAAAACTGCTTTATTGTTAAATAAATTTATTGAAATAACATGAAAAATCATTTTATGAGTTTAATCTTCCTTGCTTTAGGAGGATTAGCCTTTTCGCAGAGTATTTCTGCAACCAATAGCCATACAACACCTTGTGCGGACTGTACCCCAACAGGATGGAGCGATACCGGTGGCACACCCGATGTGTCTAGATGGCCCTGGTTCCTACACCATTGCGAAATTTACTGGCGTTGACGGTGGAGAGTGCCCTCCTTGTACCAATTCAGGAAATACATCTGTTGACCTTAATTCTGCATTCACAGGAACTTTACCTAACGGTGGTGTCGATGTGGAATTGCAATGGTGGATGACTCCTGACAGACAAGAAAACACACAAGTAAGCAACTCAACCAATGTAACGGTTTCAGGAACTTACTATGCGTTCTTCTACGATTCCCAAAACGATTGCTACAATACCGATAATTCTACCGCAAGTGTAGTGGTTAACATCCTGCCTCCGTGTTACTGCACCGAAGATCCAGCTACCGGCACACCGGATGGTTACACCCAAGTAGGGATTACAATTCAGGAAAAATTAAACAATTGGCCAGAGAACATCCCGAACGGTTTCATTACAATGGAGTCAAAAACCAAAGGTTTTGTGATTACAAGAGTTCAAAACGAAGATGAAATTGCAGATGCCCAAGAAGGAATGTTGATCTACGACATCGACGCAGCTTGTGTGAAATTGTACAATGGAACTATTTGGAACTGTATCAAAAGAAGTTGTAACGAATAAATTTTATTCTCTCAACTTTCTCAGTTTTGAAGAAAAGTAAGAGAACCTTAAACTCTAAAAAATAATTAAAATGAAAAAAATAATATTGAGCATAGTGCTTTGTTCTTTGGCAGCTTTAGCCAGCGCACAAGTCGCAATTGGTAAAGAAACCATCAATGGAAACTCTACCATTTTGGACTTTTACGATCAAACGGATAACTACCGAGGAATCATCATACCAGCTGTCGACACCACTCCAACAGGATTGGGAGAAGAGAATAACGGTACTTTCCTATTTGACAAATCCGACCAAAAACTCAAAATGTACGAGAACGGTCTTTGGATAGATTTGTCGGACGAAGGAAGGGCCGATTCAATTGTAGAAAACACTTCCGATGAAGTGGGACAAGGTGCCATCATTGGCGCAGATACAACTTCTGCCGACGGGGTTTTGGTTTTGGAGTCAACTGACAAAGCCATGATTTTACCCAAAATTGCTAATCCCCATTTGACAGTTAAAAGCCCCTACCCTGGCATGATGTGCTACGATACGGCCAGTAAAACACTTGCAGTCTTTGACGGTCAAGTATGGAATTATTGGAAATAAAAAAATTCCCGCTGATAAAGGAGCTGAAACAAAGGCTTCTTTTTCGTAGGGTTCTGAAATCAAAACCAACATTAACAAAAAACACCTTATCCTGACTCAAATGACAATGAAAGTTTTCATGGATATACTCAATAAAAAATATCCAGAATCGCTACACTTTGTAATCTAAGCAGAAATACAGTCGAAGTATTCTGATTAAAAACTTCAATGGATAAACTTTACAATTGCACCTAATGCAAATCAATCGTGAAAACTTTTCGCAGTTCTTTTTGAAAGCTTAATTTTGTAAAAAATATATTTCCATGAGTTCAAACGCCAAATATCAAAATCCTCTCGAATCCCGTTACAGTAGCGATGAAATGCTTTACAATTTCTCTCCCGACATGAAATTTTCGACCTGGAGAAAATTATGGCTTGCGTTGGCAGAAATTCAAAAAGACCTCGGACTCGATATTTCGGATGAACAATTACAGGAAATTCGTGACAACATTTATAACATCGATTACGAAGCCGCCGCTAAATATGAAAAAGAATTCCGTCACGATGTGATGGCGCACGTTCACACTTTGGGTGATGTCGCTCCGAAAGCCCGCCCGATTATTCACCTCGGTGCCACTTCCGCTTTTGTGGGTGACAATACCGATTTAATTCAAATTCGGGAAGGACTTTTGATTGTGAAGAAAAAACTGGTAAATGTCATCAAAGGACTGAATGATTTCGCATTGGAATACAAAGATTTACCGACTTTAGGATTTACACATTTCCAGCCGGCACAATTAACAACCGTCGGAAAAAGGGCTACTTTGTGGTTGCAATCCGTCTTATTGGATTTTGAAGAATTGGAATTCCGAATTGAAACTTTGCGTTTCCGCGGCGTAAAAGGAACCACCGGAACAGCAGCGAGTTTCAAAGAATTATTTGACGGCGATTACGAAAAAGTAAAAGCTTTGGACAAAAGATTGTCAGAACAATTCGGATTTAAAAAAGTCTTGGGCGTAACCGGACAGACTTACGACCGAAAAATCGATGCAGAAGTTTTGGCGACTTTGTCCAACATCGCACAATCGGCACATAAATTCACAAATGATTTAAGATTGCTTCAGAACTTAAAAGAAATCGAAGAACCTTTTGAAAAATCGCAAATCGGTTCTTCAGCCATGGCTTACAAACGTAATCCGATGCGAAGCGAAAGAATTTCGGCTTTGGCAAAGTTTGTGATTTCATTGGCTTCGAGTCCGGCGATGGTGGCTTCCACGCAATGGTTTGAAAGGACTTTGGACGATTCGGCCAACAAACGACTGAGCATTCCGCAAGCATTTTTGGCCATCGATGCGATTTTGATTATTTGGAACAATGTTTTGGACGGCATGGTCGTTTATCCTAAAATCATTGAAAAACGCATCAACGAAGAACTTCCCTTCATGGCGACGGAATACATCATCATGGAAGGCGTGAAAAACGGTGGCGACCGTCAGGAATTGCACGAATTAATCCGCGAACATAGTATGGAAGCGGCAAGACAAGTTAAAATGG
>JAEWHB010000019.1 GCA_023388015.1 Bacteroidota bacterium | reverse complement strand
TAGAATCTACTGCCGCACTGGCCTCGGGAGCGGAATTGACCGCCAAACAAATTCAGAGTTATGAGTTTGCCATCAATGCTTACAACAGCGCACCGATGATTGGCGACACCAAAATATTTTTCAATCTTCCGGCTTTCATCATCGTGGCCTTGGTTACTTGGCTGGCATATATCGGCATTAAAGAAAGTAAGAAATCGGCCAATTTCATGGTGTATTTCAAAGTTGCTGTGATTTTATTTGTGATTGTTGCCGGTGCTTTTTTTGTTGATACCAACAATTGGCGACCTTTTCTTCCCAATGGATTTGAAGGCGTTTTGAAAGGTGTTTCCGCCGTTTTTTATGCCTACATCGGTTTTGATGCGATTTCCACGATGGCCGAAGAAACCAAAAATCCGCAACGCGATATGCCACGCGGAATGATTTATTCGTTACTGATTTGTACCGGATTGTACATTTTAATCGCTTTGACTTTGACCGGAATTGAACATTATTCGCATTTCCAAAACGTAACCGATCCGCTGGCGTTTGTGTTTGAAGAAAGAGCGCCTTGGATTGAAAAAATTGTTTCCATCAGTGCAGTTGTCGCGACGACTTCGGTTTTATTGGTTTTCCAGATCGGACAACCGAGAATTTGGATGAGTATGAGCCGTGATGGATTATTGCCTAAAAAATTCGGTCAAATTCATCCGAAATACCAAACGCCGGGATTTGCAACGATTGTAACGGGTGTCATCGTCGGAATCGGAGCTTTATTCATCGAAAGCGATTTGGTAACCGACTTGACGAGCATCGGGACGTTGTTTGCGTTTATGCTGGTTTCGGGTGGCGTTTTGTTTTTGCCACCCAAACTTAAGGAGCGCGGTAAGTTTCATTTGCCGTATATAAACGGAAAATGGATTGTTCCGATTTTATACATTTTGTTTGTTTATGCTTTCCAAAACCGTACGATTGCGGCTTTTACCGAATTCCATTTAGAAAATACCGAAGAAGTTTTATTCATCGTTTTCCTGATTTTTGCTTTGATCGTAGCGATTATAACCTTCATCCGAAATTATTCACTCATCCCGATTATGGGCGTTTTGATGTGTTCTTATATGATGGTTGAAATTCCGCTTGTGAGCTGGAAATGGTTTGTGGTTTGGATGGCGCTTGGGCTGGCGGTTTATTTCCTTTATGGCTATCGAAATAGTAAATTGAGGAAGGAATAATTTGCGTTTATCCGTGGTGAAATCAGCGCGCAATATTTTCTCCAGAAGATAGCGCAGATTTTCGCAGATAGTAATGCGAATATTTAAATATTAAACCCGAAGTAAAACTATCAATTTTATGAATTCAAACGAAAACGCAAACCACAAAATGAAACGCGAACTTGGACTTTTGGACGGTACGATGATAGTGGCAGGTTCTATGATCGGTTCCGGGATTTTCATCGTAAGTTCAGACATCGTGCGTAATGTCGGTAGTGCGGGCTGGCTGATTTTCATTTGGGCACTGACGGGATTCATTACCTTGATTGCAGCGCTGAGTTACGGTGAACTTTCGGCGATGTTTCCCAAAGCGGGCGGACAATATGTTTACTTGCGCGAAGCTTATGGGAAATTGGTGGCTTTCCTTTATGGCTGGGGACTTTTTGCGATTATCCAAACCGGAACCATTGCAGCGGTTGGAGTGGCTTTTGCCAAATTCACAGCTTATATTTTTCCGTTTTTCAGTGAAGAAAATATTGTTATTTCCATTTCAACATTCAAAGTCAGTACGGCACAAATTCTCGCGATTTCGTCTATTGTTTTCCTTACCTGGCTGAATTCCCGGGGAATTAAAAACGGGAAACTCCTCCAAACCGGAATGACGCTGATCAAAATTCTTTCCCTTGCCGGATTGATCGTTGCCGGACTTTTCTTTGCGTTTAATTCCGAAGTTTGGGAAACGAATTGGTCCACAGCTTGGAACAATGTAAAATGGCTCCCGCAAGGCGGTGGAATGATGGAAATTGCCGGTGCTGCGATTTTTGGCGGAATTGTTTCTGCCATGGTAGGTTCTTTGTTTTCAAGTGATGCCTGGAACAACGTGACTTTTATCGCCGGCGAAATGAAAAATCCGCAGCGAAACATAGGGTTGAGCTTATTTTTCGGGGTTTTGATTGTAACGGTGATTTATATTTTGATGAACCTGATGTTCATTGCCACTTTGTCTATGGAAGAAATGGCGTATGCACCACAAGATCGAATCGGGGTGGCGGCTGCACTCAATATTTTTGGAAAAGAAGGTGCGGTTATTATCGCAGTAATGATTATGATTTCGACTTTTGGGTGTAATAACGGTTTGATTCTCGCCGGCGCCAGGGTTTACCATACGATGGCAAAAGACGGCGTTTTCTTTCCGAAAGCGGCAAATCTCAACCGTTTTGAAGTTCCGGCGCGAGGTTTGTGGATTCAATGTGTTTGGGCTTCGGCGCTTTGTTTGAGCGGCAAATATGGTGATTTGCTCGATTATGTCATTATGGCGGTTTTGATTTTTTATGTGCTGACGATTCTTGGGATTTTCATTTTGAGATTTAAACATCCTGATTTGCCAAGAAGCTATAAAGCATTTGGATACCCGATTTTACCGGCTTTGTATATTGTATTGGCGAGTACGATTTGTATCGGATTATTGATTTACAAAACCACTTACACTTGGCCTGGCGTACTGATTATTTTATTGGGAATTCCGATTTATTATATAATTGAATTCAGGAAGAAAAATTCGGCAATTAAATAATTACTTCAAATCAAAACGATTTTCGATACCCAAAACGTTATAAATAATCTTTAGATGGTACTTTACGGTATTTTCTGAAATAAATAATTTGGCACCGATTTCTTTATTGGTTTTGCCCTGTTTCACGAGTTCTATGATTTGCAACTGCCGGTCAGAAAGATTATATTTTTCAAGAATAAGTTCCGAATCAGATTTTCCTGCATTTTTGGAAATTTCTTCCAGTTTCTGACGCATACGCTCGTTTTCTAATTCTATGAAATACCGTTTTTGTTTGTTTATTTTGAAAAGTTGAAATAAAACAATCAGAAAAGCGAGTAAAATAACTGATAGAATTACAAGAAAAATCTGAACATTTCTTTCATAGGTACGTTCCAAATCACGGCGTTTGTTCCAAAGTTCTCTTTCTAGAAGGTTTAAATTTCCGCTTTGAATGGGTGCATTATAAATTCCGGAAAGTTCAGATCCACTTCGTTCAAGCAGATAGGCGTTTTTATAATCTTCTTTTTGTAAATAATAGTGGCTCATATCGTAATACATACGCATTTTGTAAAGGTCGATTCCGTATGTATTTGCATACATCATTCCCTTATCAAATGCCGTTAAAGCCATCTCTTCATCTTGTGTATATTCCGCCAGATTAATTAATTTACAATAAACGGCAGGTAAATGCTGGGGATTTTCTTTTTCGAGAAGCTGAATGCCTTGGTTCAGGAAAGTTTCGGCTTCATTGTATTTTCCATCCAGCATATGGAGCATTGCGGCTACATTCAAATAAAATGCCCGAACGGTTCCATCAATCAGACTTAAGTTTTCTTCTTCAATTTCATTAAAAATCTTCCGCACCTCAACGAACTTCAATTGATCAAATAGTACAAACATTTTTTCAATTTGAATTCGGGTTTCTATTTCTTTTTTAAGAGGAGTTTTAAGTCCTTCTTCTAGTGCGTAATTAAGATTATTCAATACAACTGAATAATTATAAAGCCTTTTATAAGTCAGTGCTTTTTCAAGGTATGCATAATATCGATCTAATGGAGAGCTGGAACGGTGGTTTAAGATTCCTTCCAGTTTAATGATGGCTGAATCATATTTATAGGCATTATTGAGTTCTGCAATTTCTTTATTTAATTGCATTGGATCAACACTTTGACTAAAAAGCACACTGCAATTAGTCAAAATGCAAAACAAAACTATTATTCTCTTTGGAAAAATAATTCTCTTCAATTTTATTAAATAATTGATTATAAACTTGTTACAGCCCTACCCTATGGGTAGTGAACTGTAACTACTCCCTAACTACACTTACAAAAGTATTGAAAATAGTTTTTAATTATCAAATTCGTGTGCATTAATAGAAAAGGTATTAATTTTTAATAATCAAACCCTCCCTACTGAAAATTTATTACTTTAACCACCTATCTATCCTTACCTAAAAAACTCAACCTAAAATGAGACAGTCCTTCAAAAAAATTGAAGGACTGTTTATTTTATCTCATTATTTCCAATTTATGCATTCTGATTGGCCGGAATTAAAAGCACGGGGATTTTGGATTCTTTGATAACACCTTCAGAAACACTTCCCACAAAGGCTTTGTAAAGAGCACTGTGTTTTATATAACCTAAAACAATCAGATCTGCATGAAGTTGCTCCGCTAATTTCAGAATTTGCTTGTCTGCAAATCCTTGAAGCAAATGAACTTCTGTCAACAGACCCGCATCCAAAAATTTAGCTTTAAAGGAGTTCAAAGTGTCCATTTCCTTTTCATATTCGGTAAGATTTACCGGAGAAATGTATTCAACTCCCGGCTCAGTTACGACAATGTCCTTACTGAGCGACGTAACGTGCACCAAATGGACTTTGGATTCAAATGCCTTGGCTATTTCAATTGCTTTTTGCGCTACCAGATCACCTTCCTTATTGGAGTCAATGGGAACTAATATTGTTTTCATTTTCAGTGGAATTTTTAATTCGAATTAAAGTTAGCAAATAGATTGCAATCAAACTATGATATTTCCACGTTGG
>JAEWHB010000017.1 GCA_023388015.1 Bacteroidota bacterium | reverse complement strand
TTCAGGATACTTTTGTCAAAGTAATTTTAACACTCAAAGAAGGAAAGTACAGCGAGGAAGGTAAATTTCTACCTTGGATTATGCGTATTGCACATAATCTTACCATTGACTATTTCAGATCAAAATCTAGAATGCCACTTATTGGAGAAACCTTTGTAGATGAAGATTTTAGTATTTTTGATTTTTTGGCCGACCCTGAAGATTGTTCAGAGACCAAAATTATCAAAGAACAAATCGACAGCGATTTGCGTTTAATCATAAGTTATTTACCGGATGATCAGAAAGAAGTTTTGGAACTAAGAATGTTCAAAGGAATGAGTTTCAAAGAGATAGCAGAAGAAACTGATGTGAGCATCAATACAGCATTGGGAAGAATGCGTTATGCTTTAATTAACCTTAGAAAATTAATCGAAGAGAAGAACTTAATTTTAACATTAGTTTAACTTAAAGTAATTTGTATAGTACAATAATTTAAGGAGTTAGCGCGTTAAAAGCATATAACTTAAATTATTTGCAGATGAAGCACAATTACTCTTTTATCGGTGATAAATTGTCACCAAAACCGGAAACGGTTCAAAATATTTTACATTTTTCAAAAACATTATCAGTTATTAGGAGTGGAATCTTGAACAAGAAAATTGTACTTGTCAAGAACTAAAAAAGGGGAAGCAAAAGCTTCCCCTTTTTTTAATTTAAAAATTAAAACTCACTTACAAAATGTAATTTTACAGAAGGATATTTTTCCTGTGTCATCTGAATCGTAAAAGAAGAATCGGCCAAAAACACTAACTGATTAAATTTATCGCGCGCTAAATATTTCTGTTTCACTCTTTTGAACTCCTGAAATTCAGCCGATCTTTCGTCTTCCACATCTACCCAACAAGCTTTGAAAATTGAAATCGGTTCATAAGTAACTTTTGCTCCATATTCATGTTCTAGACGATATTGAATTACTTCATATTGTAGAGCTCCCACGGTTCCGATAATTTTACGATTATTCATTTCAAGCGTAAATAACTGTGCAACTCCTTCATCCATTAACTGATCAATCCCTTTTTCCAATTGCTTGGCTTTCATTGGGTCAGCATTGTTTATGTAACGGAAATGTTCAGGTGAGAAAGACGGAATGCCTTTGAACATCATCTTTTCTCCTTCTGTCAGTGTATCGCCAATTCGGAAGTTTCCGGTGTCATGTAAACCCACTATATCACCTGCAAAACTCTCATCCACAATTTCTTTTTTATCAGCAAAAAACGCATTCGGACTACTGAACTTTACATTTTTATTCTGCCGAACGTGCAGATAGTTTTTGTTTCGCTCAAATTTACCCGAAACAATTTTCACAAAAGCCAGACGGTCACGGTGTTTCGGATCCATATTGGCATGGATTTTAAAAACAAAGCCTGAAAAATTATTTTCAAATGGCTCAACAATTCTTGTATCCGTTTCTTTTGATTGCGGATGTGGCGCAATGTCCACAAAGGCATCCAGCAATTCACGAACTCCAAAATTATTCAAGGCAGAACCAAAAAATACCGGCTGCAAACTTCCGTTCATGTATTCTTTTTCATCAAAAGCAGGATAAACCTCAGTCACCAATTCAATTTCATTTCGGAGGTCGTTTGCAAACTTTTCTCCTATAATATTGTCGAGTTCAGGATCTTCCAAATTATCAAATGCAATAGATTCTGAAATCTTCTGTTTGTTTTCATTTGAAAAAAGCCCGATGTTCTTTTCCCAGATATTGTAAATTCCTTTGAAAGTCGATCCTATACCAATTGGCCAAGAAAGTGGCGTAACCCGCAAACTCAGCTTTTGCTCGATTTCATCCATCAGATCAAAGGCATCTTTTCCCTCACGGTCCATTTTATTGACGAAAACCAGCATGGGAATATTTCGCATACGACAAACTTCCACAAGTTTTTCGGTCTGCTCCTCCACTCCTTTTGCAACGTCAACTACTACAATTACGGAGTCAACAGCAGTCAGCGTCCGGAAAGTATCTTCGGCAAAATCCTTGTGTCCGGGCGTATCGAGAATATTAATTTTTTTGTCTTTGTAATCAAATGCCAAAACTGAAGTGGCTACTGAAATTCCACGCTGACGCTCGATTTCCATAAAGTCGGAAGTAGCTCCTTTTTTGATTTTATTGCTTTTTACTGCACCGGCTTCCTGAATCGCTCCTCCGAATAGAAGTAATTTTTCAGTGAGCGTTGTTTTACCGGCATCGGGGTGAGCAACGATTCCAAATGTTTTTCTGCGGCTGATTTCCTTTTCTAATGACATACTTAAAATTTGCGGTTGCAAAGATAAAAATTAGAAGTTAGAATTCAGAGATTTGGAAAATTTAGAGCAAAGATTTAGATTCAAAAATTACAACATCATCACATCTTCAATGGAAGCAGCAGATTTGTAATAGTGAATTACTTGATCGGCATCCAGAACATAAGTCACTACAGTTACCGAGGTATATTTTCCGGTTTTGGATTCTTTCATTGAAAATTGAGGACGTGCACCGTCAAAAACGCGCTGAACTTCTGCAATGCGTTTATTATCGGTTGGGACTATAAATTTAAAAGTATAATTTGACGGAAATTCTGTCGTATCTTCGAGTCTTTCCTTGAATTTCTTATAGAATTCTTCCTGATTTTTATTTTCTTCCTGCATAATTTATTTTTTCAGTAAATCTTCAAAAACCGTAACCAACTGTTGGTTGATGCCGCCCGTTGCATAATCCATTGGTCGTGGGGCATTGTCGTCAATGATTTCTCCGTCTTTTCCAATCAATAAAAATTTTGGTATGGTTGAAATTTTATAATCCTGATGAAAACTAGTGGTTTTGCCGGCAAAAAGCTGAACGCCACCCATTTGCTTGTCCTGCACCATTTTCTGCCATTTGGCTTTGTCTCGATCGTTGTCAACCGAAATACTTACAAATTCAATAGAAGTATCTCTGTATCTTTCTTCCAATTCTTTCATGGCAGGCAACTGCTGCAAACAGGGACGACACCAGGTAGCCCAAACATCAACATACAGATATTTTCCTTTCAAATCTGAAAGCGAAATTTGATTTCCTTGGATCGAATTAAAAGTAAAGGAAGGCGCATACTCAACAAAAGAAGCAAGTTCTTCAGGAGATCGTTCTGTGATGGTTCCCACTTCTATCTCTTCTTTTTTTGTATCACAACTCCAAATCAAAGCCAACACAATCAAGGCCGAAAAAAATCTGAATTTCATCTGCATTTAATTTAAGAATAACAAAAATACACATTCCCTTTCATCCGTCAAACTATTGATGTCTTTACATTAAGCATTTTCTAAAAATGAATATACTTAAGTGGCGTAAATTTAGGTTGTATTCTTTTTATTTAAACATAATTGCCAATTCACTTGACAACGCCTGTTGCGAAGGCGTATATTTGCACAAAATTTTGCGATATGAAAATGAAAACCTCCGATTTTAATTTTAAACTTCCTGAAGAACTTTTGGCAGAACACCCGTCTGAACAAAGAGATGAGGCTAAGCTGATGGTTCTTGACAGAAAAACGCAGACCATCGAACATAAATTATTCAAGGATTTAATTGATTATTTTGACGAAGGCGATGTTATGATTATGAATAACACCAAGGTTTTTCCTGCGCGTCTGATGGGAAATAAAGAAAAAACCGGAGCCAAAATAGAAGTTTTCTTGCTGCGCGAACTCGATGCAGAAACTCGATTGTGGGATGTATTGGTAGATCCGGCCAGAAAAATCAGAATCGGAAATAAATTGTTTTTTGGTGATGATGACAGTTTGGTTGCAGAAGTTGTGGACAATACAACTTCACGTGGGAGAACACTGAGATTTCTATTTGACGGTTCTTATGAAGAATTCCGTCGTTCGCTTGAAGAATTGGGAGAAACGCCTCTTCCAAAATATATCAAAAGAGAAGTTACGTCTGATGATGCCGAAAGATATCAAACCATTTACGCCAAACATGAAGGTGCTGTAGCAGCTCCCACAGCCGGTCTGCACTTTTCAAAACATTTATTGAAAAGACTTGAAATAAAAGGGGTTGATTTTGCTGAATTAACGCTTCACGTGGGGCTTGGAACTTTTGCTCCTGTAGAAGTTGAAGATCTTTCCAAACATAAAATGGAATCTGAACAAGCAATCATTCCGGAAGAAACCGCATTAATTGTAAATAAGGCAATTGATGAAAAGAAAAGAGTATGTGCCGTAGGAACCACTTCTATGCGCGCCATTGAGAGCTCTGTTTCTGCAAGCAACCATCTGAATCCATTCAACGGCTGGACCAATAAATTCATTCATCCACCTTATGATTTTGGTGTGGCCAATTGTATGATTACAAATTTTCACACACCCAAATCAACACTTATCATGATGGTCAGTGCGTTTGCCGGACATGATTTCCTGATGAAAGCCTACAAGGAAGCCGTGAAGGAAAAGTATAAATTCTATTCTTACGGTGATGCTATGTTGATTATTTAATCAATAATTTATAATAAAATTCAACATCCGTTAAATTAAAAGTTTAGCGGATGTTTTTTTTTATCAGATACTGATTCTGAAAAATAGGTTCATTTTTAAATAGTTGTTATCTCATTTTTAATTCCGAATTTTGCAAAGAATTTTGAATGCTGAAGTTTTGACTAAAAAGGACATCCGAAAATTATCCCTTAACGATTTGGAATCGCATCTGATTTCGGTTGGTGAAAAACCCTTCCGGGCCAAACAGATTTATGAATGGCTTTGGAAGAAAAATGCCCATACGTTTGAGGATATGACCAATTTATCCAAAAAATTACGGGAAGAATTGGATCAGGAATTTTCCATTCAAAATGCAAGCGTCGATTTATTGCAAAAATCCAATGACGGAACCATCAAAAACGGTGTAAAATTACACGACGGATTGATGGTTGAATCTGTCCTGATTCCCACCGAAACCCGTACTACTGCCTGTGTTTCTTCGCAAGTTGGCTGTTCATTGAACTGCGAATTCTGTGCAACCGCCAAACTCAAACGCATGCGAAATCTGGAAGTCGCCGAAATCGTCGATCAGGTTGCCTTAATCGACCGACAAAGCAAAGAATACTTTGACCGACCGCTTTCCAACATCGTTTTTATGGGAATGGGCGAACCCATGATGAATTATAAAAATGTGGTGGATGCCATACGAAAAATCACAACTGATGAAGGTTTGGGCATGTCGGCCAGACGAATTACCGTATCTACATCGGGAATTCCAAAGATGATCAAAATGTTGGCCGATGAAAAGCTCAAAGTCAAACTGGCGCTTTCTTTACACACGGCAATTGAGCACAAAAGAAATGACATCATGCCATTTTCAGAGAAATTTCCATTGACCGAAATCATGGAAAGTTTACAATATTGGTACAAGGAAACCGGCTCGAAAATCACCTTTGAATATTGTGTTTGGGGCGGAATCAATGATGGTGAAGAAGACATAAAAGCCCTCATCAAATACTGTCGTCAAGTCCCATCAAAAGTGAATTTAATCCAATATAATCCCATCGGCGAAGGAAAATTTGACCATCGAAGTATAGAAGCGGAAGAACGCTATGTGAGAGAACTTGAAAAAGCCGGAATTACGGTGATGGTCAGAAAAAGCCGCGGAGGCGATATCGATGCCGCTTGTGGACAATTAGCCAATAAAACTGCGGAAGTTTAATCAATTGTTTTTAATTCGTAAATCATAAACGAAATCCTTTATTTCCAACACTTTAAATGCTTTATCCTGAGCCAATGGATTCAGTATGAAATTAAATTCATCGGGAATTACAATCGATGGAATTTTAATGATTGCCGTTCCTTTCTCCAATAATTTCGTTCCGAAATCTTTGGTAGAAAATGGCGCCGGGACATCTTTCCAATCACCCGGCAGTTTCTTGATTTTGATTTCCTTTACTTGGCTTTCGTCAACCTCAAAAACACAAATGCTCAACGCTCTCGGGATGTAATCTATGTTGACATTGACCGAATATTCCAAAACTGCAAGCGAACGGCTTGAAGCCGCATAAATACAAGGTGTATCAATGTGATTCCACCGTCCACCAAATAATTTTGCGCCCGTTCCGCTCAAGTCATGGGCATATTGGGTTTTACTGATTCTGTAAACCAGCATGATTAAGAATAAACACCGTAAGCAATGCGACCAATCAAATTACGAACCTCTTCCTTTCCGTAATAGTTATCTATGATATCAAAAGGAGCCAAACCACCTAAGGCTTGGTTGGGTACAAACATCCATTTGTTAAAGTTGTCTTTATCTTCAAAAACCTGATAACCAAAAGAATACAAATCTGCAAGCGAAACGATTTTTTCACTAACCTGATCGCTGAATTTCTGTGCGCCTTTTTTATTTATGAGCGTAGCGCGGGTTACAGAAAGCGCACCGGCAAGGGAGTCATAATCCAAAGAAGTCGCTTTTTTAAAGGTTTCCAGATAATCCTTTGAGATGCCGTCTTTGATGATTCTCATTTTTTGGATGGAAGTTAAGTCATTTAATGGAATGGCAGCGTTCCCTTCATAGTACATGGTGGGAGCATCCTGTGCAAAGTTTTGAATTTCTTTTTGTTTATAGGGAACGGACATAATAGTATAATTTTAAACTTTAATTAATCCAAATTTATACATTTTTATTCAGTTTTCCAAATGCATTCGAAAAATGAACCTCTTTCAAATTGGCTTTTTTGCACACAAAAAAACCTTGTCAAGGTTTAAACCCTTGACAAGGTTACTATTATCTCTAATCGAAATTCGTAAATCGAAATTCGAATTTCGTCCAAAAAATTACATATTCCGTCTGTACTTCCCTCCTACATTGAAAAGCGAATTGGTGATTTCTCCCAACGAATTGAATTTAACAGCTTCCATAATTTCCTCAAAAAGGTTTCCATTGTTCAGCGCCACTTCATTCAGTCTTTTCAGACAATTTTCTGAATGCTCTGCATTGGCATTCTGATAATTTTGCACGGCTTCGATCTGATATTGCTTTTCCTCTTCGGTCGAACGGATGACTTCGTTGGGCAACATCGTCGGCGATCCGTCTGAGCCCAAGAAAGTATTTACGCCGATGATCGGGAATTCTCCGGTATGTTTCAGGTGTTCATAATACATACTTTCTTCCTGAATCTTTCCACGCTGATACATGGTTTCCATAGCTCCTAAAACGCCTCCTCTATCGGTCAATCGGTCAAATTCTGCATAAACCGCCTCTTCAACCAAATCGGTTAATTCTTCAATGATAAATGAACCCTGAATCGGATTTTCATTTTTCGCCAGACCTAATTCTTTATTGATAATCAATTGGATAGCCATCGCACGACGAACCGATTCTTCGGTCGGGGTTGTAATTGCTTCGTCATAAGCATTGGTATGCAACGAATTACAATTGTCATAAATCGCATAAAGCGCCTGCAAAGTCGTTCGGATATCGTTGAACGCAATTTCTTGTGCGTGAAGCGAACGACCTGATGTTTGAATGTGGTATTTCAACATTTGCGAACGTTCGTTTCCGCCGTATTTCTGTTTCATAGCTTTCGCCCAAATTCTTCTTGCCACACGACCGATTACCGCGTATTCCGGATCGATTCCGTTGGAGAAAAAGAAGGATAAATTCGGAGCAAAATCATCGATATTCATTCCTCTTGACAGATAATATTCGACATACGTAAATCCGTTTGCCAACGTAAACGCAAGTTGCGAAATCGGATTGGCACCCGCTTCTGCTATGTGATATCCGGAAATTGAAACCGAATAAAAATTTCGAACTTTCTGTTCGATGAAATATTGCTGAACGTCGCCCATCAGACGAAGTGCAAATTCGGTCGAGAAAATACAGGTATTTTGTGCCTGATCTTCTTTTAAAATATCGGCCTGAACCGTTCCACGAACGGTTGCCAGCGTTCTGATTTTGATATCATTATAAACATCAGCAGGTAAAATTTCATCACCTGTCAATCCCAAAAGCATCAATCCCAAACCATCATTTCCTTCGGGCAATGGACCATTGTATTCGGGACGTTTTAAACCCTTATCGTCAAATTTTTCTTTCAATCGGGCTTCCACTTTGGCTTCGAGCCCGTTTTCTCTGATGTAACGCTCGCATTGTTGATCAATCGCGGCGTTCATAAAAAATCCGAGCAGCATCGGAGCAGGTCCGTTGATGGTCATGGAAACCGAAGTCGTCGGTGCGCAAAGGTCAAATCCTGAATATAATTTTTTCGCATCGTCCAAAGTTGCAATGGAAACTCCCGCATTCCCGATTTTCCCGTAAATATCGGGACGAGTCGCAGGATCTTGACCGTACAAAGTCACACTGTCAAAAGCCGTTGACAAACGCGCAGCCGGCATTCCCAGACTCACATAATGAAAACGTCGGTTGGTTCTTTCCGGTCCGCCTTCCCCGGCAAACATTCGCGTCGGATCTTCTCCGGTTCGTTTAAACGGATAAATTCCGGCGGTGTAAGGAAACTCCCCAGGGACATTTTCCTGCAAACTCCATTTCAGAATATCGCCCCAAGCTTCGTAACGTGGCAATGAAACTTTTGGAATTTGAAGATGTGAAAGTGATTCGGTGTGCGTTTCGATTTTAATCTCTTTGTCACGAACTTTAAACGAATAAATTTCGTCGGAATATTTCTTTTTCTTTTCTTCCCAATTCTCAATGAGTGCTTTATTTTCCGGCGTAATTCTTTCTAATTTTTTATTTTTAATTTCTTCTAAATCTGAAGACCTCCCCTCTTCGCTTAAAATTTTAGTTGAAATATCTAATGCATACACTTCTTGCGCCAATTTACTTTGCTCTTCGGCCCATTTATCATAATCTTGATTGTTTTCCACAATTTCAGAAAGATATCGAATTCGTTTGGGAGGTATTACGGCTGTAACTTGTTCTTTTGCAACCTTATCAAACCCAAGATTGGATTCAAAGTTTCCATTGGTAAATTCGTTTAGTTTGGCCATCAAAGCTTTGTAAAGCTGATTGGTTCCGGCATCGTTGAATTGCGAGGCACGTGTCGGAT
Organism: Bacteroidota bacterium; assembly: GCA_023388015.1. GTDB lineage: Bacteria > Bacteroidota > Bacteroidia > Flavobacteriales > Weeksellaceae > Moheibacter. The sequence continues at coordinate 726 of JAEWHB010000017.1, read as the reverse complement.
AAACCGGCATATTTTCAGGTGATTCACTGAATCGTTCGTGGTTGCGCTGATAGGTTTTTTTGACGTCACGCAATGCATCTTCTGCTCCTTTTTTGTCAAATTTATTGATGGCTACGATGTCCGCAAAATCCAGCATATCAATCTTTTCCAATTGAGTTGCTGCTCCGTATTCGGGCGTCATCACGTACATAGGAACGTCGGCGTATTCCATCACTTCCGCTCCGGACTGTCCGATTCCTGAAGTTTCCAAGATGATCAAATCAAATCCGGCGGCTTTCAAAACTTCCAATGCCGGTGCAATGTGTTTGGAGATCGAGGAATTTTCCTGACGCGTCGCCATGGAGCGCATATAAACACGGGGGTTATTGATGGAATTCATTCGGATTCTATCGCCCAAAAGTGCGCCACCTGTTTTGCGTTTGGTGGGATCCACCGAAATAATCCCAATGGTTTTATCAGGAAAATCCAAAAGATATCTGCGCACCAATTCATCTACCAACGAAGATTTCCCTGCACCACCGGTTCCGGTCATTCCTAAAATCGGTGGATTTTTTTCGTCGGCTGCCTTTTTTACTTCATTGAAGAAAGATTCGTACGTATCAAAATTATTTTCAAATGCAGAAATGGTTTGCGCCAAATGGTGGTTGTCTTTTTTCTCAAGTGAATTAATCATTTCTTCGGTCATTTTATCACCTGTCGGGAAATCCGATTTCATCACCAAATCAT
>JAEWHB010000006.1 GCA_023388015.1 Bacteroidota bacterium | reverse complement strand
TGACCCGGGGGCGAGAGCTTCCGGGTTTTTGTTTTTAGGAAGTCAGAGCGAAACTCAATAAATTCAGTTGAATATTTTATATTTGATTTCTCAACCAAATAGAGAATAAATGAGCTTCAAATCCATTTTAGACAATGATTTTTATAAATTCACGATGCAGTATGCGGCCGTGAAACTTTATCCGGAAACACAAGCCAAATATGAATTCATCAACCGTGGTGAACATAAATTTCCACCGGGATTTGACAAGGCGCTGAAACAGCGGATTGAACAAATGTCTGAACTGGCTTTGACAAAGGAAGAAAAAGACTTTTTGCGCGTGACTTGTCCTTATTTAAATTCTGCTTATCTGGATTTTTTACAGGGCTATCGGTATGATCCTTCGGAAGTGGAAATCATCCAGAATGGAAGTGATGTTTCGGTTAAGATTCAGGGGTATTGGTACCGGACTATTTTGTGGGAAGTTCCGATTTTGTCCCTGATCAGCGAATTGTTTTATGAACTGACGGAACAAAAACGGGATGCAGACGAAAAAGTAATTGAAACAGTTAAGAAAAAAGCGGAATCTTATCAGGATTTGGGTGTGAAAGTGGCCGAATTCGGGACAAGAAGAAGACATTCCTACCATGTTCATGAATTGGTGGTAAACGCTTTGAAGCAGTTTGGCGGAAGCAGTTATGTGGGAACGAGTAACGTTCATTTTGCGATGACGACAGGCGTAAAACCCATCGGGACGCATGCGCACGAATGGTTTATGTACCACGGTGCAAGATTTGGATTTAAAATTGCAAACGGAATCGGGCTCGATCGTTGGGTAAATGTTTACCACGGCGATTTGGGAATTGCACTGACCGATACTTATACAACAGAAGTTTTCTTTACCCAATTCAACAAAAAACTGGCGAAGCTTTTTGACGGTGTCCGTCATGACAGCGGTGATCCTGTGGAATTCGCTCAAAAAACGATTGAACATTATGAAAAAATGGGCATCGATCCTTTGCACAAAACCATTATTTTTTCTGACGGACTGAATCTGGAAAAAGTCAAAACGATTTCGGAAGCAACCACCGGAAAAATTGGTGTTTCATTTGGAATCGGAACCAATCTGACCAACGATGTAGGCTTGAAACCGATGAATATCGTTCTGAAACTCATTTCGATTGCCGAACCCGATATCCCTTGGACGAATGTGGTCAAACTATCGGATGAAAAAGGAAAGCACACCGGCGACCCGACGATGATTCGTCTGGCAAAGGAAATTCTGGAAATCGAATAAATCATTCTTAACCCAAACTTTAAACGCTATCGGTTTGAAAACTTTACCGAAAGCCATAGCTTTGAATCAATTTTGAAAAATTAATCCGAATGATATCTTTTACTTCCAAATTCACACTGATATTGCTGATTCTTTCGTTCAGCTTTTCTTTTGCCCAATTAAAAAATAACAACGAGCGCCCGAAATTGGTAGTGGGAATCGTCGTTGACCAGATGCGTTGGGATTATTTGTACAAATTTTATGACCGATATGGAAATGACGGATTTAAACGTATGCTCAACGAAGGTTTTACTGCTGAAAACACTTTGATTCCTTATGTTCCGACTTTTACGGCCATCGGTCACAGCACGGTTTATACGGGAAGCGTTCCGGCGATTCACGGAATTGCGGGAAATGATTTCTACATCAGAGCGACTCAGAAGCGGATGTATTGTACACAAGATGACAGTGTGAATGGAGTAGGACTGGACCCAAATGACAAGGACGGGAAAATGTCGCCCAAAAATTTGTTGACTTCTACCATTACCGACGAACTCAAATTGGCAACTGATTTTAAATCGAAAGTAATCGGAATTTCACTGAAAGACCGCGGTGCGATCTTGCCGGCCGGACATTTTGGTGATGCCGCTTATTGGATGGTAGACGGAAACTGGATTTCCAGTAGTTTTTATATGAAAGATCTGCCGAAATACGTAAAGGATTTCAATAAAACCGATTTTACGGCCAAATTCCTGAAAGACGGTTGGAATACACTCTATCCGCTCGAATCTTATTTTCAACATACGCCTGACGATAATCCTTATGAAGGATCTTATGTAAAAGGGGAGAAAGTAACATTTCCGATTAAGACCGGAGAAATTATGGTCAAAAACGGTCGCGATGTCATTAAGGCAACGCCTTTTGGGAATACGATCACGCTGAATTTTGCCAAAGAAGTTTTGGTCAACGAAAATATGGGAAATAATCCGGCCAATGTGCCTGATTTTCTTGCGGTTAGTCTTTCGTCAACTGATTATGTTGGTCATCAATTCGGGATTAATTCCGCGAAAATTGAAGATACTTATTTGAGACTTGATAAAGATTTAGGCGAGTTTTTCAAATTCCTTGATCAGAAAATCGGGAAAGGAAATTATACGGTTTTTCTATCTTCAGATCACGGTGCAGCGCATAATCCGCAATTTATTGTGGACGAAAGAGGAAACGGTGGATTTTTTGCCAAAAAAGAAATATCTAAAGCCATGGATGATGTGTTGAAAGCTGAGTTTGGTGTGGAAAAACTAGTGTATGCTACTTCTAATTATCAGGTTCATTTGGATCATAAAATCATTGATTCGAATAATTTAGATTCCGAAAAAATCAAATCAACGATAATTAAATTCCTCAAAAAACAAGAGGGAGTTGCGTTTGTGGCTGATATGGACAAATTGAGTCAGGCAAGCATTCCTGAAAAACTCAAACAAATGGCAATTAACGGTTACAATTACAAAAGAAGCGGTGATATTCAGGTGATTCTGGAACCGCAATGGTACGACGGATACGGTTATACGACCGGTACCACGCATGGTTCCTGGAATCCTTATGATAGTCATATTCCATTGGTTTTTATGGGTTGGGGAATCAAACCGGGAAATACAAATGCGCCGACTTTTATGACCGATATTGCTTCGACGCTTTCGGCCTTGTTGCACATTTCACAGCCAAACGGAAACATCGGAAATCCGATTACGGATTTATTGGAATGATTGAAACATTAAGTTGATTTTCAAAATCCTAATAGATTAAGTTCTGTTAAGAATCATAAATGATTTAAGAAAAATTCGATTTGAATTACTTCAATCAATTTGTTGACTTACCAGTCTTAACAAAAATTAATTTCTCAAATACAAAATCTTAATGGTAAAAACTAATCCTGCAACCTGAAAACTTCCTGTAAAAGGGGAGTGGATCTAAGTCCGATGTTGTTTCGGATGCCTTGTTCTTTGTCAGCTACCATTTTGAAAACCCCGTTGATGGCTTGTTGCGTTACATAAGCATTCAAATCGGTTGTAATCTTTTGTCCGGTAAAAGTATTGTACCGGGTGATGATTTGTTCCCAGATTTTATCGGCACCTACTTTCCCAAGTGAATTTTCTACTTTGGGTTGAAAAGCTGTGAATAATTGATTGGAAGTACGGTTTTGTAAATACGAAGTTGCGGCATTGTCTCCGCCAAGTAAAATTCCTTTGGCATCGTTGAAACTCATCGAAGTAATGGCATTTGTAAAAATAGGAGCGGCTTCTGTCACAGCATCCTCGGCAGCGCGGTTCAGGAGTTTAAGGCCTTCGTCGGCAAGACTTGCCAATCCGATGTCACGCAAGGTTTTATCGACTTTTTGTAATTCTTGCGGCAAAAGAATTTTCGTCAGACTGTTGCCAAAAAATCCGTCTTTTTGTCCCAATTTCTGAACACCTTCCTGAACGCCGAATTCCAGTGCCTGCTTAAGTCCTTGTGAAATTCTCACGCTCGAAACACCTCCAATGCCAGCCGTGCTTGTGTCAGCCGGAATTTGTGAAGCTATTTGCTGTAATTCGGTACAACCGCTTAAAAGAAAAAGAGAGGTAAAAGATAGGCTAAGAAAGATTTTTTTCATTTGAATTAATTTTAAACAGACTCTAAATATACCCATTTAATTTTTTACCGTAATGAAGCCGGTCAAAATATTGTCTTCTGTAAGTTCGATGATATACCAATAAGTACCGGATGGAACAGGTCTTCCCAAATATTTACCGTCCCAGACAATTCCTTGAGAATTTACTTTTCGGTCGGCGAATATTTTTCCAAATCGGTCAAAAATTCTGAATTTGGCGTTTGGATATTTTTCAATTCCTCTGATTTCCCAAACATCATTTTTACCATCACCATTGGGCGAAATAAAATTCGGAACTAGGAAATAGGTAAATTTATAAGGTTCACTGTAACAACCTACCAAATCCCGAACATGAATGTCATAATCGGCTACTTGAATGTTGTGAAAAGTAGGAGAATTCTGCCAAAAAACGCCATCGAGTGAATATTCATAATTTCCTACCGGAGAAACCTGAACTGTAATGGAATTTCCATTGTTAATTACATTCACAATTTCTGGCATACCACCCAAAATAGCTTCAAAAGGCAATTCAAAAGTACAACCATTTACATCCAGAACTTCCAAAGTATAATTTCCGGGTTGGCTAATGGTGATTTCGTTTGTGTCCAACGGTTGGTTCACATCATCGCCTTGTAAACCGCTCCAATGATACGAAACGAACTCATCCGGAACCGATAAAACAGCATTTGTGCCCAAACAAAAAGTAACTGTATTTTCATAATCAACTTCGTCAGCAGAAGGTACAATTAAATTTAGCTCCGCTAAACCGAAACAATCATTGGCGCCCGGTGTATAAACTTTCACATAAACCCTGCGACTATTTGGGATTGAAATAGTATTTGGCAGTGCATTTTGATTATTTTCCAAATCTGAAAGGCTTTCAAAATAAGCAAATTCCAAATTACTGTCGGGATTGATCACAGGTTCTGCAGAATCCAGTTGGAAAGTAGCCAGACCACTCACTAAATCCTTACATTCCAAAAGCTCAGCATTTTGTGCAGAAGGAGCTACAGCAACTATGATTTTGATTGGAATAATGTAGGTTTTGTTCAATGTAGATTCGTGAACACGAATGTACACCCAATCCAAAAAAGGAGTTTCGTTTGTGTAAGGATCAGATAGGGGATTGGCACCGTTTTCTGCGTCTGAAGCTTCATTATGAAATGAAATTTGGAAGTTTAATGCTTCATGATATCCGGCTGCGCCCCACCAATCGCCTGCAGAATCAAAAATATCGGGACGATATGTAATAATACTTGTTTCGTATGTATTTAAATCAATTTCATAAAGATATTCGACCGTATTTCCGTACAACTTTCCATATTCGGCAGCCAAACCAAAAGTTCCGCCGTCAATTCGTCCTAAATCTTCATGAGAAACATACTCATTATTGGGACCCAATGTTACTTTATACAAATAATCTCTTCCGTTGGGCATGGTCCAAGCGACGTACATAAAATTTCCAATCTGAACAAAATCACCTGCAGCGCGACCTTCACCGAAGTCGTGCCAGAGTTGAAAATTTTGAAAATCACCTGCTTCGGCTCTATACACTTGGCTTGTCCAGCCACCTTCGTACAAATTATTTAAATGATCAAATGACAAAGCCAAAACCGTCTGTCCATTACTATGAATTTGACCAATGGTTTGAGTTGTACAATTTTGAATATCAACTTTTTGTAACCACCCATTTGCACGAACGATATAAACTTCTTGTTGGTTGTTTATAGCAATATCATAAAAACCGCTGTTTCCGCCCATCGTTCCACAAACATCCACAACTTGCGGATTGCTATTGAGATTTGTGATTTTAGAAATTCCGCGATAGGCTCGGGTTACATAGACTTCAGGAGATTCGTTGAATTGATCAAGTACTTCCAATGCATAATTTTGCAGATCAGCAAATGGAATGGAAACATAACCATCACCATCTTCATCGCAAGCAAAATAATTTTCTTCCGAGGTATAAATAATTTGGGCGGAAAGATTGAGGATGATAAAAGTTAAAAATATAAAAGAAAATAAATTCTTCAAGTCAAAAATTTTGGAGTGCAAAGTTCCGAATTATTCGGCTGATAGAGTATTAATTAAAACTAAAAAAGTCGAATGTTTTAAACAATCGGCTTCTTTAATTCTTTAGTTATTGAAATTTATATTCCAAATTCGCTTTTGATTTTGTCTACATAATCCAGTTTTTCCCAAGTGAAGAATTCCAGATTTTCCAATGTAACTTTGTTGTTTCCGTTTTCAAAAGTTTTGTTTGCTACGAAAGGCTCTCTTCCCATGTGACCATAAGAAGCGGTAACCTGATAAATCGGATTTCTTAATTTCAGATTTTGTTCAATCGCATAGGGGCGTAGGTCAAACATTTTCTGAACTTTTTCCGCAATTTCACCATCCGTCAACTCAACTTTGGATGTTCCGTAAGTATTGATGTATAAACCGCATGGTTCCGCAACACCAATTGCGTAAGAAACCTGCACCAATACTTCGTCTGCAACACCTGCAGCTACTAGGTTTTTTGCGATGTGACGTGTCGCATAGGCTGCACTTCTGTCAACTTTTGAAGGATCTTTACCGCTGAAAGCACCACCACCGTGTGCGCCTTTCCCGCCATAAGTATCTACGATTATTTTTCTACCCGTAAGTCCGGTATCACCATGTGGCCCGCCGATTACGAATTTACCTGTTGGATTGATGTGGTACTTGATCTGGTCGTTGAAAAGTGTTTTAATTTCCGGTTTTTGTTTCGCAATTACACGCGGAATTAAAATTTCTGTAATGTCCTTTCTTATTTTTGCGAGCATTGCTTCTTCACTTCCAAACTCATCGTGTTGTGTGGAAACGACAATAGAATCAATTCGAACCGGTTTATGGTCGTCAGAATATTCAATTGTAACTTGGGATTTAGCATCGGGACGCAAATATTTTATAGCGTCATTTTCCCGTCTGATTTCAGCAAGTTCTTTCAAAATCGTATGCGCCAAATCCAAAGCCAAAGGCATATAATTCTCGGTTTCATTGGTTGCATAACCAAACATCATTCCTTGGTCACCGGCTCCCTGTGCATTTGCTTTTGTCTCAAAATCTGCATCATCTTTTACGCGGTCAACTCCCTGATTGATATCGGGCGATTGTTCGTGGATAGCTGAAATCACTCCACATGAATCGCCATTGAACATATATTCTCCTTTTGTGTAACCAATGTCATTGATTACTTTTCTTGCGATCTGCTGTACATCCAGATAAGTTTCTGATTTCACTTCACCTGCCAAAACTACCTGACCGGTGGTTACCAATGTTTCGCAAGCCACTTTGGAATTGGAATCAAACGCAAGGAAATTGTCGATCAATGCGTCTGATATCTGATCAGAAATTTTGTCGGGATGTCCTTCAGAAACGGATTCTGATGTAAATAAATATGCCATAATTCTTTATTTTGATGGGAGAAAAAATGATAAGACAGCACCTGTTTTAGCAATTTTTTACGAGGTTGCAATCAGTCAAATCTTTCCTCCGAAAATTTAATCTTGCAAAACTAATGAGTTTTTATCAATACGAAAATGATTATTGTTCTTTAATTAGAGAATATTTAACTTGACCATACATTCTTTCATCTTATTGTAGGTGCGTTCTATATCATCATCCAATCCGATTGAAAATCTGATTAATCCGTCAGATAGTCCCATTTCTTTTTGTTCTTCCATGGGAATTTCGCTGGAAGTGGATGTTCCGGGTGCGCTAAACAGTGTTTTGTAAAAACCTAAACTTACGGCCAGATATCCCAGGTTTTCCATTTGCATTAATTCCATCAGCTCGTTTGCTTTGTCGAGCGATCCAACATCCAGAGTCATCATTCCTCCAAAACCATATTCAGGATTGTAAAATTTCTTGATGGTTTCATGTCCGGAATGTGATTCCAATCCCGGATAAACGGTTTTGAGCCCGTCGTTTTGGAATTTTTCAGCCAGAAATTGAGCGTTTCGGCTGTGTTGTTTCATACGGATGTGTAAAGTTCTCAGGTTTTTCAGAATGCTTGCCGCACGGAAGCTGTCCATGGTAGGTCCCAACAACATACAAGCGCCGTCGTTCACGTTTCGTAAATCATCAATGAATTCCTGAGTACCACAAATCACGCCTCCTACGGCATCACTGCTTCCATTGATAAATTTGGTCAGACTGTGAATGACTACATCTGCCCCGAGATTAATCGGCGAAATCATGAAAGGGGAGAAAGTGTTGTCCACCACCAATTTCAGATTGTGTTTTTTTGAAATTTCCGCAAGTGCTTGAATATCTGCAATTTCCAATAATGGGTTGCTAACAGTTTCGCAGTAAATAACTTTTGTTTTTTCAGTAATTGAACTTTCAACTGAATCC
>JAEWHB010000230.1 GCA_023388015.1 Bacteroidota bacterium | reverse complement strand
GGATTCATATCCATGTTTTGATTATCAGGTTTTAAGTCATTGGCAAGAGCGGTTGCTCCCACCGAAAGGCCTAAACCTGAAAGAGCAGTATTTTGTAAAAACTTTCTGCGGTTCATATTTTCTTTTTTATCATTGAGAATTACATTAAAAGTAAAATTTAAAATTCATCCTTCAAAATTTTTAATGTTTTCACATTCTGCCAAACTGTCACAATCACATCCGTTGGCAATGTTTTTGACTATTCAAACTGAAAAAAATTCAATCGAATGTCAGAGCAAAATATAAATGAAGAATTGAATCAGGAAGTCACTGATAACCAGAATGAGACTGAAATTCAGGAAGAAAATTTAACCGAAAAATCGGAAGTTGAAATTCTCAAAGAAGAATTACAAAAAGAAAAAGACCAGTTTTTACGTCTGTTTGCTGAGTTTGACAATTATAAAAAACGCACGACAAAAGAACGTTTTGACATATTCAAAACCGCCAATTCAGAAACAATTACGGCACTTTTGCCTGTACTCGACGATTTCGAAAGAGGAATCAAACAAATTGAACTTGCAGAAGACAATGAACTTTTGAAAGGTATATTGTTGATTCAGAACAAACTGATTGAAATCCTTCGAGGAAAAGGATTGAAAGCCATCGAAATCAATCAGGGAGAAGAATTCAATACCGACCAGATGGAAGCCATCACGCAGATTCCGGCTCCTTCAGAAGATTTGAAAGGAAAAGTGGTGGACGTAGTGGAAACCGGTTACACACTGAACGACAAAGTCATCCGATATGCCAAAGTGGTTACCGGACAATAATTTAGAATGCGTAAAATGTATAATGTAAAAAAGTAGATTGAATTCTTAGAATTAAAGAAATCATGTACGCTATACTTTATACAATTATACTTTATACATAAGAAAAATGGCAAAGAGAGATTATTACGAAATATTGGAAGTTTCCAAATCAGCTACTGCAGAGGAAATTAAAAAAGCTTACCGCAAACAGGCGATAAAATACCATCCTGACAAAAATCCTGGCGATAAAGAAGCCGAAGAAAAATTCAAAGAAGCGGCCGAAGCTTATGAGGTTTTAAGTGATCCGCAGAAAAAAGCTCGTTACGATCAATACGGTCATGCAGGAGTAGGCGGTGCCGGCGGATTTGGCGGTGGCGGCGGCGGAATGAATATGGAAGATATTTTCTCTCATTTCGGCGATATTTTCGGAGGTGGTTTTGGAGGTGGTTTCGGTCAGCAACGCGGTCCTCGCAGAATGAAAGGTTCCGATTTGCGCATTCGCGTAAAGCTGAATTTGGAGGAAATGATGAACGGAACAACCAAAAAAGTCAAAGTCAAACGATTTAAACAAGCGCAGGGCGTTACGTTCAAAACCTGTCCGACTTGCGGCGGATCTGGCTATCAGACCAAAGTGACCAATACTTTCCTGGGTCAAATGCAAACGACTGTTCCTTGTGGAAGCTGTTCTGGAATCGGAAAAATCGCAGATCATATTCCACCGGGAGCCAATAATCAGGGATTAAATAAAATAGAAGAAACAGTTGAAATTCAGATTCCGGCCGGAGTCCGTGAAGGAATTCAATTACAAGTCGCGGGCAAAGGAAATGATGCGCCTTTTGACGGAGTTCCGGGTGATTTACTAGTGGTCATTGACGAAGAAGCACACAACGAATTAAAACGTGACGGCAATAATCTTCACTATGATTTGTATATTTCAATTCCCGAAGCCATTTTGGGAACTTCAAAAGAAATTCCGGCGGTAAATAATAAAGTCCGGATTAAAATCGATAAAGGAACACAGTCCGGAAAGGTTTTAAGATTGAAAAATCAAGGTTTGCCAAGTCTGAACGGATACGGAAACGGTGATTTATTTGTTCATGTCAATGTCTGGACGCCTGATAAATTATCAAAAGAACAGGAAGCCTATTTCGAAAAAATGAAAGACGACGAGAATTTCTCTCCACATCCGACTAAAAATGATAAATCCTTTTTTGATAGAGTGAAGGAAATGTTTAACTAATGCTTTCCTACCTTTCAAAGACAGAGAAAAATTAAGATATATGATAACCCTGAAGTTTTTCGGGGTTTTCTGTTTCTATCAATTATCATTGGCTATTTTTACAAAAATTTCAGAAAATGGAGAAAATCAATTGGCAAACAATAAAAGAATACGAGGATATAACCTTTAAAAAATCGGAAGGTGTTGCAAGAATTGCTTTCAATCGTCCGGAAGTTCGCAATGCTTTTCGTCCGAAAACCGTTTTTGAACTGCTCGATGCTTTCACAATTGCAGAAGAAGACCGAGAAATCGGTGTGATTTTACTGACCGGCGAAGGACCTTCTCCCAAAGACGGCGGATGGGCTTTTTGTTCCGGTGGTGATCAAAGAGTTCGCGGAAAAAAAGGTTACGAGGGAAGTGATAGAGTCGGAAGACTGAACATTTTGGAAGTTCAGCGATTGATTCGTTTTTCAACCAAAGTTGTGATTGCTGTCGTAAACGGTTGGTCGGTTGGTGGCGGTCATTCATTGCATGTGGTTTGTGATATGACGATTGCTTCAAAAGAACATGCGATTTTCAAACAGACGGATGCCGATGTGGCGAGTTTTGATGGTGGATTTGGTTCAGCTTATTTGGCTCGACAAGTCGGACAGAAACGGGCAAGAGAAATTTTCTTTTTGGGATTGAATTATTCAGCGCAGGAAGCTTTTGAAATGGGAATGGTCAATGCCGTAGTGCCTCATGACGAACTTGAGAACTTTGCTTTTGATTGGGCGCAAGAAATCCTTACTAAATCTCCGACTGCCATCAAAATGCTGAAGTTTGCTTTTAATCTAATTGACGATGGATTAGTCGGACAACAGGTTTTTGCCGGCGAAGCAACAAGACTTGCCTACGGAACCGATGAAGCCGAAGAAGGTAGAAATGCATTTCTGGAAAAGAGAAAACGAAATTTTGATAAATTCAGGTAAAATTTGAAGTTTTCAGATTTCTGATAAATATCACTTAGTTAAATTCAAATTCTTAAATTTGTGCTATGGAATCGATTATAATTCATCCGAAAAGCAAAAAACAAAGGGAAGCGCTTCAGAATTTTTTAGAAGCTTTTAATATTCCTTTTGAACCCAGCCCTTACGATCCTGAATTTGTGGCTAAGATTAAAGAATCTGAGCAGCAAATCAGAGATGGTAAAAGCACAAGGATTAAAACAAAAGAAGAATTAAAAGCTTTTTTAAATGCTTTATGAGCTAGAATTTTCGGAACGGGCTATAAGAGATTTGCTTGAATTGAAAAAAAGCGATATTTCTTCTTATAAAAAAGTTGCAAAATTACTCGAAGAATTACAGGAACATCCGACCTCCGGAACGGGAAAACCTGAACAACTGAAGCATGAACTAAGTGGAAAATGGTCCAGGAGAATCAACAAAAAAGATCGTTTAGTTTATCAGATAGATGAAGAATCCAAAACAATCCATATTCTTTCCGTTTTAGGGCATTACTAAAGTTCAATTAAATGCAGGAAACTCCAAAGATTCCATCGGTTTGGAAAAACAAGGAATTCGTTGCCTTTATTTTTCTCAGATTTTCACTGATTTTCGCTTTGTTCATTCAAAGTACTTCCGTGGCTTTTGAAATATTCCGAATTACCCAAAAAGAAATTTATTTGGGATTAATCGGATTATTTGAATTCGCACCCATTTTATTCACTGCTTTTTATGCCGGACAGCTCGTGGACCGACTCGACAAACGAAAGGTCATCGTGCGAGCCATTGGTTCCTTTATGTTGGCTTCTTTTGTTCTGATGATTGTCAATTTCCCTGGCATTCAGGAAAAAGTAGGAACCACTGTTTATCTGGCACTTTGCTATTTTGCATTCTTTATTTTGGGACTTACCAGAGCTTTCAGCGGACCGGCAGTTTTCTCGCTTTTGGCGCAAGTCGTGCGAAAGGAAAACTACGAAAAGGCAATTCCGCTGAGTTCATCGGCCTTTATGATTGGTTCAGTTCTCGGCCCTTTGGCCGGTGGAGTTATTTTGGCTGCTTTTGGAATCGAAGCCGCTGTGGGAACTGCTTTCGCTTTGATGTGTGTTTCCATGATTATGATTTTAAGAATTTCCCCCAAACCCGTTCCGGAAGAAGACTTGATCGAGGGTGAAACTTCCATTCAAAGAATCAAAGAAGGATTTAAATTCATTCTGGCAACGCCTATTATTCTGGCCGTTTTGACACTCGATATGTTTGCGGTTTTCTTTGGCGGAGCCGAATCTCTGTTGCCCGCTGTGGTGGAAAAAGTTCTGAATGCGGGTTCCGTCGAATTTGGATGGTTGCGTTCGGCGCACGGAATCGGATCGCTCGTGATGCTCTTTTTTCTTTCTTCTCTTCCCCTTTTAAAAAGCCGGGTCGGGTTCAAATTACTTGGAAGCGTAGCTATGTTTGGAGTTTGCATCATCGTATTCGGACTCTCAAAAAACATTTACCTATCTTTTGGTGTGCTGATGATTGGAGGCGCTTTTGATGCGGTTTCCATGGTCATTCGCCAAAGTATTTTACAATTCAAAACACCCGAACATCTCAAAGGAAGAGTTTCTTCGGTAAACAGCATTTTCGTGAGCAGTTCCAACGAGCTGGGTGCTTTTGAAAGTGGTGTCGCAGCGAGTTTATTGGGACTTGTTCCGGCGATTTTATTTGGTGGAACGATGACAATCATAACGGTAATTGTCATTGCCATTTCGATTAAAGCCATTCGTTGGGTTAGATTGGAATAAATTTAGCCCTCACAAGGTTTAAAACCCTGTTAGGGCTAAGGAAATATGTATCTTTGTAACCTATGAAAAAATGGATTGCTGCCGCACGACTTCGGACTTTGCCTTTGTCCATCAGCGGAATTATTCTGGGTTCGCTGATTGCTTTGTCCGAAGGACACTGGAACTGGGGAATTTTTATTCTTGCGTTTTTAACAACTTTATTTTTACAAGTTTTATCGAATTATGCCAATGATTATGGCGATGGAATCCGCGGAACCGATGCGGAAAGAATCGGGGAAAAACGGGCGGTGGCTTCAGGCAAAATTTCGGCGAAGCAAATGAAAAATGCGGTGGTAATTTTCAGTATTTTATCGGCAATTACTGCATTCTTACTGATTTTCATTTCGTTTCGGGAGAATTTCGGTTGGGCACTGCTTTTTATTTTCTTGACTTTTGCTTGTGTATGGGCAGCGATTCGTTATACAGTGGGAAAAAGTGCTTACGGATATGCCGGAATGGGCGATATTTTTGTATTTATTTTCTTCGGAATTATTTCTGTTTGGGGAAGTTATACGCTTTACCAACATCAAACCATTGAAATTTCTATCTTTTTACCTGCCGCAGCCATCGGATTTTTGAGTACGGCCGTTCTGAATTTAAACAATATGCGGGATATCGAAACGGACCGAAAAGCCGGAAAGCTGACATTGCCGCTTCGAATGGGTTTTGAAAAGGCTAAAATTTATCAAGCTTTTTTGATTATTTCTCCTTTCATTTTAGGTAGTATTTATTTATTCGAAATTGGTAAGACCGAATGGTTCAGGTTTCTGTTTTTGGCGTTATTAATACCTGCAATTCTTTTGGTCAAAACGATTTTTAAAACTTCGGAACCTCGATTGCTCGACAAAGAATTAAAGAAAGTAGCTTTGTTGACGCTGGCTTTTTCATTAATTTTAGGATTTGGTTTAATTTTTTAGGAATTAGAATTAATTAAAAATTTGAAAAATGAAAGTTACTTATTTAGGACATGCCAGTCTGGGAATTGAGGCAAACGGAAAACATATAATTGTAGATCCATTTATTTCGGCTAATGAATTAGCGAAGCATATAAACATTGATACTTTAAAAGCAGATTATATTTTATTGACCCATGCGCATCAGGATCACGTTTTGGATGTGGAAGCCATTGCTTGGCGAACCGGCGCTACGATTATTTGCAATGCCGAAATGTCTTATTATTACGGCAACAAAGGTTTCAATGTGGTGGGAATGAATACGGGCGGAAAAGCCGAATTTGACGGAATTATGATTAAATCCACGATTGCTTTTCATTCGAGTTCGTTTTCTGACGGCACTTATGGTGGAAACCCAAACGGATATGTTTTGGAAGCAAACGGCAAGCGAATTTACATCGCGGGCGACACTTCCCTGACTTATGAAATGAAATTGATCCCGGAAACCATCGGACAACTTGATTTGGCTATTTTCCCGGTTGGTGATCATTTCACTATGGGGTTTGAGGATGCTTGTTTGGCAAGTGATTTTGTAGAGTGTAACAAAGTTTTGGGTTATCATTTTGATACTTTTCCACCGATTAAAATCGATCATGAAAATGCTAAATCTTTTTTCTCATCAAAAGGAAAGGAATTGATTTTACTGGAAATCGGAAAATCATTGGAAGTTTAATTTGACAAAATTTTTATAAAGCAAATTCCCGTTTCTGCTAAGCCGAAACGGGAATTTTTATTTTAGTTAAACTCATAAAAAAAGCCCCGTCTCGGCTAAGCTGAGACGGGGCTTGTTATTAATAATAATTCAGTGAATTATTTTTTAATGATCTTAAAGGTTTCAACTTGACCATCTTCTAAAGTTACACGGAATACATAAGTTCCGGTAGCCAATGTAGATACATTGATCTGACCATTAGAAACTTTTGCATTTCCAAGTACTTTCTGACCTGCCAAGTTAAATACTGAAACATTTTCAACATTTTTCTTAGTTGTAATGTTCAATACATCTTTCACAGGGTTTGGATAGTAAGCGAAGTCAAATGAATTCAGGTCATTGATTCCCAAAGTCTCACATTCACCTGCTACGAAGAACACCAAGCTCAATCCGTCAGCATTAGGAGCCCAAGTTGCTCCATTATTAGTACTTTGGTAAGCTACTGAACCATGCGAACCTGTGGAAGTGGCTAACCACCATACAACTTCACCGGTTGGGGCACTCATTTTGGTATCTAACCAATAAGTTCCTTCGGTCAATACGATTGGAGTTGCCAAATCAAAAGTCATATGATAGATCGGATCACTAAATGCTTCTGCATAAGCAGTGGCAGAAGTAGGCACGGTGTTGATGGTTTCAATCACAGCACCCGGAGAACCTCCGTTATCCTCTCTGATGTAGATAACAACGTTATCTGGAACAGACTGTTGGTTTGTATCAATTGTAATATGTTGCATTGTAAATTGAGTTCCTTCTTCTACGATGAAGTCGTCAGCACTTCTGAAGTCATTGGACATTTCAATATTGTATGCATTGTCAAATGATGAAGTTAGACCATCACCAAAGAAACAAGGGAAATCTGGCTCACCTGGCTGTTCTGGAACTTCTCCACAAGTTACGGTAAGTTCAAAATCACCAGCTTCATCTCCAAAGAATCCTGAATATCCTTCAACCAAAATTACATAAGTAGAAGTTCCGTCTGATATGAATGATACTTCTGATTGGAACATTGGACAGTTTCCGGAGTCGTCATTCATAGCAATCTGATTTGTAAGTGTACAGTCAGAATAAACAGCAACTACTGTATCGTAATCAGATCCACAAAGTGAAATGGTTACCAATTCTTCTGTTCCGTTACCTGTAAATGTAAAGAATACATCATTGGAAGTATTTCCACCTGAATCATTTGCTCCAAGTGTGCTTCCTGTCATAGTATCTCCACAAGACAAAGCAATTGCACCATCACACTCGTCATTTTCTGGTGCCGGTGGAACTTCTCCACATAATACTCGTTTAGCACGAGTTCCGGAATTGATGGCATTACATTCTTCATCAAGGTGTAAGTACACTCTTATCACTTCGTCAGCAGTAGCTGTCCAAGTTACACTTTCTGTACCCGCTGCATAGACAACAGTTCCGTTCTCATCAGCAATCGTTACGAAATCAGTTGTGATTGAACTTGAGAAAATATATTCAACACCGGCAGTAACTTGAACTAGAGAGAACTCTCCTGTCCACGCTGCACCTGTAATATTTTCTATTGTACCAGAACAAGATGGGGTAACTATGTTGCTTGGATACTGCCCATAAGGAGCGTCTAAACATCCTTCTTCTGGCTCTTCTTCTGATTCTACAGAAATTGTAACATCATCTACCACACTTGCATGACCCCAATTATCTATTCCTTCAAAAGCAATCTGATAAGTAGCCGATGGGTTAGGAAGATCTAATTCAACTTCTGTCCATGAAGTAACTTGTGAATCATAGTGTGCCAATTCAACCCAAGCTGATGAAGCGTCTACACGGTAGTAGACTTTCAACTCATTCTGATCACCAAACCATGCTTCCTGAGCATATGAGAAAGTCAATTTGGCTTCTGTATAGCCATCTAAGTTAAATACAGGACTCACTAGTTTGGTAACTTCATCATCACCATTACTTACAAACTTGGCATTCAATCCTTCTCCTCCGTTACCGGTGGTGATTACTCCTCCCTGAGCACCTGCTGTATAAGACCAACCTGCTGTCCATTCCACATACTCATTTGACCAACATAGTCTTGAGAAACTATCATTCTCAAATGTCTCAGTGAAAGGGAATTCTGTAATTTCCTGACATGCTGGCTCTCCGGTACACTCACCGATTAACTCATAAACATATTCAGTCGCATCAACTCTCCATTGTCCACTAACATTATTAAAGAAAGCTCCTCTTAAATCATAAGTATCAGCAAAAGTTGATTCCCATCCTGCGGCATCACTTGCTACTTCCATCCAATATCTTGCGCCGGTTGTTCCACCATCAAGAGAAATATTCTCTGCAGAAACATCAAATGTATAGGTGTAGAAAGTTAAACCAAAGTTGGTTCCAACCATTACTGTATTATCAACTTCTACATCATTTAAAGTATGAAGAGCATTTCCAGGTAAACCGTTGGCGTCTTCACGGATGATAATATTGAAATAGGTAGGTGCTGCAGCTTGAGCAATATTCAATTTAATTTGTTGTAAGTCAAAAGATGAATTGGGTACTGCCACAATGTCAACTGCTAATCGCTGATTATTTGCTCCTCCAAAAAGACCTCCGTTTTCCAAATCATTGCTTGCTACTGATTGATCACAGTTTGGTTCACTTGGCTCTTCATTTCCTGGAATCACAACTGCTTCTCCTGTTGGGTCAAAACAGTAATCTACTAAAGTGGCAGGAAATCCTGTTGGTCCAGTTGTTACTAATTTTGCATATCCATAACAAGTTCCAGCATCACATGGGAAGCTGATACCTAAGTATCCGTCTACACCACCTATCCAATTTGTCGCAGTACCCGTCCCTGAGCTAAACACAGAGTTTGGACCTACAATATCGCCGGGTTCCAAAACCAACCAGCCTGTACCGGTTGCGGCAGATGACACCGCACTTCCTCCATTGGAGCCAAAATAGAATGAAAGATTACTGTTTGATGCATATGGATTAAAGTGATAACCAGCTATCGTCGTATCAGACGCTTGTCCAGTATCCCACTTAAAATAAGAACCATCAAAAGTTTGCAAAATTGGGTGATTCAGAGTGAAACAAGTTTCGTCACCAGGCTCAGTTGCACCTTCTGTAATATTAATTGTATAATCTTCTATTTCACCAAAGGTATAGCTTCCACAAGGTTCTGGTGCTTCGCTAAATCTTAACATTACTCTCATTCGTGTTTCCCCAGGCACAGCATCTGCAGGGATTTCAATATCTTCAGTAAATGGTCCCTCATCGTCTGTATCAGTAGCTAAAACATAAGCTTCACCTGCATCTAAGAATGAACCATTTTGATTCCAATCGATAAATACCGTTAGATAATCAGATCCATCTGGGCTAATAGTAACTGAGAGCGTCTCAGTATCCCCTACTGTCACTTCAGCAATCTGATTGGTATAATCATTAAGACCGGCTATTCCCGTCGTATCATTGTTAATTCCTGCAAAATTCACATTCGTAATGTATTCCCAATTTGCATTAGCAGCAGTAGGTTCACAGTAATTCACTGGTAATTCTTCTCCAACTACAACATCATCCAAGTAAAGCCCTGCTCCATCAAACCCAATGTATTGAAAAGCAATTTTCACATTAGACTCTCCCGCAAAAGCTGTTAAATCCAATAGCTTATTAATTTTCATGAAAGGCGTAGTGAACGAAGGCTCTTGAGTATCATCCCATATAGAAGTCCATGACACCCCGTTATCAGTAGAAACTTTAACATGCACATCATAATTATCTTCAGGAGATACTGCCCAATAGTAGCTGTACCCTATAGAAAAAGATAATTCAGGATTAGTAGCAGATGTCAAATCCAATGATGGCGTAATTAACCATTCATCTTGGTTTGAAACATCATCATAATCAACAGCAGCAGTTTTACCACTGTTCCAACCAGTTACACCCCCTGAAAGTTGATACCAAGTTACATTAGGGTTTGTTTGATTCAACGTCCAACCCGATGGGGGGAATGTTGTTCCTTCAAAATCCTCTGATAGTAGTTGTCCGTAGCTCGACCACGATAAACAAAGAACTACCAGATAAAATAAAAATTTCCTCATAGTTTATAAATGTTAATTAAAATGTCGACTAAAATATAAATTTGTTTTGAATATTTAACAGAATTTTAAAATAATTTTGGAACTTTCACGATTACAGAACTTTTATTATGACTTTAAATTTTCAATCCTATAAATTAATTTTCAAAACACCTGGCGGAACCTCCCGCGGAACCCTTACAGAAAAAGAAACCTATCTCATTCGCCTTCAATTAAATGACCCTGATAAAACTGAATATTGGGGTGAAGCTGCCCTTTTTCGCGGATTAAGTTTTGACGATATTCCAACTTATGAGAACCATCTAAAAAAAATTTGCGACAATTTTGATTTTGAAAATAAAACCTGGTGGGATGAACTTCGGGAATTTCCATCCATTCAATTTGGCATAGAACAAATTCTTAAAGCAAAAGAAAATTACAATCAACAAAAACTAGAAGACAATCTCAATCCTATTCTCTTTCCTAGCGCATTTACAGATGGCAAAACCGGAATTCCTATCAACGGACTTATCTGGATGGGTTCTCCCAACTTTATGAAACAACAAATCCGAGAGAAAATCAATCAAAATTTTCGATGTATCAAATTGAAAATTGGTGTAAACTGGAATGAAGAACATGGTATTCTCAAAGAACTTCGAAGAGAATTTGCAGCTTCTGATATGGAAATTCGCGTGGATGCAAACGGAGCTTTTAATTTTCAAGAGGCCCAAACTGTTTTACAACAATTGGCAGAACTGGAAATTCATTCCATCGAACAACCCATTAAAGCCGGGCAAATTCATGAAATGGCTCAACTTTGCGCCGAAACGCCCACTCCCATTGCTCTAGACGAAGAACTAATTGGCGTAATCCAAAAAGAAGAAAAATCTAAACTCCTGCAAATCATCCAACCGCAATACATCATTCTCAAACCAAGTTTGGTGGGCAGCTGGAAAGGCAGCGAAGAATGGATTGAAATCGCGGAAGCCAATAATTCCGGCTGGTGGATTACATCGGCACTGGAGAGCAACATCGGCCTGAACGCCATCGCACAATGGACTTATACGCTTGGAAATCCTTTACCACAAGGACTTGGAACCGGCGGGCTTTTTGAAAATAATTTCCCTTCGAGATTAAAAGTCATCGAAGACCGTTTGTATTTTGTTTAAATTTGAACCATGACCCGAATTATTATTTATTTACTAATTGTACCGTTTTTTATTTCCTGCGCCGGCTATAACCTCGACGAAATAAATACTTACCAAACCAATCTCAAAAACGAATGGGAAAATCCGGAAACCACACCGCTGAAAGAGGATGAAAAAGATTCATTCCAAGGCATTCAGTTTTTTCCAATTGATAAAAAATACATTGTAAATGCCAATTTCAAACCGATTGAGAACGGTAAAACCATTCCTTTTCCTACTTCGGCTCAGAAAATCAAACATTACAAAGAATACGGTAAGTTAAATTTCAAACTCAATGAAAATTTCCACGAACTGACTATTTATCAGTCCGATCCGCCGATTGAAGGCTATGAAAATTCCTTGTTTCTGCCGTTTATGGATGAAACAAATGGCGATACATCTTACGGTGGCGGACGTTATTTAGACTTTGAAATTACTGATATTCAATCCAATAAATTGAAGATTGATTTCAACAAAGCCTATAATCCTTATTGCGCTTACAGCAAATATTATAATTGTCCGATTCCGCCGGCCAATAATTATCTTGATACCGAAATCAAAGCAGGAGTAAGTTATTTAGAATGAAATTATTAGATTTTTCAAAACAAATATTCGACGAATTAAATTCAGCAATTCCCTGGCAAAAAAACATCCTGGATTTTCTCGAAGAATGGAATTCCGATTCCTCTTTTGTGCCAAGCAAAACTTCCGGTTCCACCGGGACGCCCAAGGAAATTCAACTTCCCAAAACTTCGATGAAAATGAGCGCCCAAATGACCGGAAAATTCTTTGGACTGAAACCCGGAAACACCGCTTTGCTTTGTATGCCGGTCAATTTCATCGCAGGAAAAATGATGATTGTCCGAGCAATGGAATTGAAACTCAAACTCTATTGCGTGGAACCCAAGTCGAAAATAGATTTGAATTTTGCCGAAGCCCTCGACTTTGTGCCGATGACACCGATGCAGGTAGAAAATTCCTATGAAGAATTGTCCAAAATCCGAATTTTACTAATCGGTGGCGCGCCCCTTTCGGAACCTTTGAGAAAAAGATTGCTTGAAATTCCTACCCAAAGTTTCGAATCCTATGGAATGACCGAAACCATAACCCACATTGGCTTGAAGAAGATTTCAGAAGAATTTTTCTCCATTCTAAAAGGCATCGAAATCCACAAAGACGAAAGGGAATGTCTGATTATTCAAACGTCTTATTTCGAAGAGGAAATCATTACGAATGATATTGTTGAAATTAAGGATAAGAACCAGTTCAAATGGTTGGGAAGAGCCGATAATGTCATCAATTCCGGAGGGATAAAACTTTTTCCTGAACAAATCGAAAAAAAGCTCAAACCCTTTATCGCAACGGAATTTATCATCAGTTCCCTTCCCGATGAAACCTTAGGTCAAAAGTTAATTCTGATTGTGGAAGGCCAAAAAAACGATTATTCCGAATTCCTGGAAATCCTTCCGTCCTCGACTTTGGAGAAATTTGAAAAACCCAAGGCAATCTATTTTCTCGATAAATTCCCACGCACCGAAAGTGGAAAATTGCAAAGAGAAAAAATTAGGGGATTGATTAATTCTCTTTGATTAAAAAAATCGGGTTGTTGTACCAATAACTGAATTTTCCGTCTGACAAGGTTGAACGATTGATAGACTTAAAAAGAACTTTCACATGGTATTTGCCTAAATCGCCTTCTACCGAAATTTCTTCTATTTGTTGATAATTCCGGGCTGTTTTATGCTTTTCAAAAAAAGCATTGATCAAGGGAATTAAATCCAATGTTTCGTCTTCATTTAAGACAAGTTTATATTCATCATCACCATTTGTCATATAAATCAATTTTAAACTATCATTTCCGAGCAAAAAGGTTTTGTTTTCTAATTCCTGATGCGTAATCATAAACCGATATCCGTCAATCGCATAAACACCTCCCTCTGAAGTCAGATTCATAGAGAGTGCTGCTTCAGCCGCTGGGATTTCCGAATTGGAATATTGCCGGTTGGTGAATTTTTGTGCAAAATTCCAATAATATCCGCCTTTAAATTCATCCTGCATTTCTTCACTCAAATAATTATGCACATAATCCTTTTCAAATCGTTTGTGCAGAAACTCAAATTTATCGGCAATTTCATAAGCAACAGTGTCCGGAACTTTTTGGGTAAAATCAATTTTCCCATTGACCAATAAATTATTTTCATTCAGAATTTTTTCCAATTCATTCTTCTGACTTCTTTTTGCTACCGAAAACGCATTTAAATAAGGAAAAATCAAGGCGAAAATACCGAAACAGAAAAGCGAAATCGGAATGAATTTAATCGTAGGACTTTTTCTTAATATAAAATAAGCTACTACCGTCGAAAGCCAAAGCGCAAGCAGTAAAACGTAATACCGAGGTTCGGTGTATCCATATTCCAAAACCCTTGTAAAAATGGCAATAAACAAAAGAAGAATGAGCGGAATCAGCGTAAAATAAAATAGTTTTGAAAATATACGTATCCAGGATTTATCGGTGTTATCTTTCAGCGGATGTACCAATAGCAAAGCCAGAATTCCGACAATCGAATAAGCCAAAACCAGATAGGAAACCCAACCGCGCGGAAGTTCCCAATTGATCAGAATTTTTCCCGAATAAAAATACAAAATGACCACATAAATAAACAAAAGCGGTATCAAAACGTATTGGGTAAAAAACTTTAAAACCACCGGATATTTCCCTTCTTTTTCCAGAAAATCAAGTCCGGTTTCATTGAAAAGCAAAAAGATAAAGCTGCTGCCAAAAATCAAAAGGAAAACTGCGATCTGTGCATATAAATGATCTCTAATTCCTACATTGAAAAGATTGTCTACTGCCAAAACAGCCAGTAAAACGCCACCGGTCAGTACACCCGTAAAAACCAATGTGAGAAAGAAATTCACAAAAAGATTTTTATTGTATTGCCAGAAATTTATTTCCAAATATTTCCGTCGCATAAAAGCCACAAAAGAAACCAGCAAATGCGAAAGAATGTAAACCGGGATCAACAAAAAAGCGTAAAATTCAGTGAAATCGTCTTCGTTTTTTGGGAGAATGAAATAAAATCCGACCAAAAAGAAAATTCCCAAAACTTCAATGAAAAAATTCATTTTCCAACGCTGTGAAAAAATTTTCAGCGCAAACATCAGCGAAATCCCGATGGAAGAAACAATCATGATTTTGACCAAAAAGAAACTATCATCCAAAAAGTCTTCAATCAGCATAACGGCGGCAAGCGACATAATTGCTGACATCAATAAAACAAGCGGATAACGGAAAATAGCTTCTTTTGCATTTAAAAGAATTTCATGGAATTTGTTTTTCATGTGTTAAGTTTTTAGTGAATCAGGAATTCAGCTTCAAAATTTCATGATCGGGTTGATAAACCCCGAACTGAACCGGAATAATGGTGTTTTCAAAAACGGTTTGGGCTTCTTCCAGCAAAACGTTTGTATTCTTATATCGGTTTGAAAAATGTCCGAGAATGAGTTTTCCGGCGTTTGAGTCGCGGGCGATTGTGGCAGCTTCGCGAGCGGTGGAATGTCCCGTGTATTGTGCCATTTCCTGCAAATCACTCAGAAAAGTCGCTTCATGATAGAGAATATCCACATTTTTTATGATGGGGACGATGTCCGGCTTGTACCGCGTATCGGAACAAAAAGCATAACTGAAAGATTTTTCCGGCTCCAGAGTAAGCTCTTGATTGGGAATAATTTCTCCATTGTTTAACTGAAAATCACGTCCACGTTTCAGGTTTTCGTAGTCACAAATTTCAATTTCCGGATAATTCCGAACGGCCTGAATATTCAGTTTTCTATGTTTTGTTTTTTCGCGAAACAGATAACCGTTGGTATAAATTCTATGATCCAGCGGAATGGTAAAAACCTCCACTTTATCGTCTTCAAAAACCTTAACGCTTTCTTTGCTTTCCAGTTCTTTGAAAACAATGTCAAAAGTACATCTCGCCTGCGTATGTTTCAGTTGGTTCATAATGAAATCCTGAATTCCTTTAGGGCCAAAAATATACAAAGGCGTTTCCTTGCCCAAAAGTTGTAAAGTGCTGATGAGTCCGACCAATCCGAAAACGTGATCACCGTGTAGATGCGAAATGAAAATATGATGGATTTTCGAGAATTTGGCTTTTGCCTTCCGAAGTTGAACCTGGGTTCCTTCGCCACAATCAATCAGGAAATTGCGCCCGGCGATTTCGAGAAGCTGAGCGGTTGGTGCCGATTTTTTCTTAGGTATGGCCGAGTTAAATCCCAGTATGGTAAGTTTCAAAGACAATACTATAAATTTCCGATAAAGTTAATCAATTTCTGTACCGCTTTGGCTCTATGACTGATTTGATTTTTTTGCGCAGGATCCATTTCACCAAAGGTTTTTTCGTATCCTTCCGCCACAAAAATTGGATCGTATCCAAAACCCTGATTTCCCCTTGGTTCGTCTATGATTTCTCCGTGAACTTCACCACTTACATAATGAATTTCCCCGTCGATAATTATACAAAAAACCGATTTAAAATAAGCTCTTCGATTGATTTTCGAATTTAATTCATTCAATAATTTTTTAATGTTGTCTTCTGAATTTCCGGTTCCGGCATAGCGCGAAGAAAAAACACCCGGATCGCCATTGAGCGCTTCCACAAAAAGTCCGGAATCGTCAGCAAAAACATTTTTCCCGGTTTCTTTGTAAATGGTTTCGGCTTTTATTTTGGAATTTTCTTCCAGCGTGCTGCCGGTTTCTTCGATTTCTTGGTGAAAACCAATATCGTTCAAGGACAACAACTGAATTGAATCGGGAAGAACCGAACGTATTTCTTTGACCTTATTTTCGTTATGGGAAGCAAAAATTAATTCCATTTGACTTTGTTTTTCGTGATTTTATAAAGACTCCATCCCAAAAATAGGGCAATTGTGAAAGAAATCATCACAGAAGTATAATCATTAGGGTTGGTGACATTTTCATCCATGGATTTATACCGCAACATCATAATAAAAGAAACTGTGTTGTTGAGTGCATGGAGAAAAATACAAATCCAGAGTGCTTTGGTCCGGTAATAAACAAATCCGAATACGGCTCCGAGCAGTCCCGCACCCAGAAATTGCCAAGGGTTCATGTGCGCTATTCCAAATAGGAAGGAACTCAGTACAATGGCAATGATGGGCGAAACCCCTTGCTGAAACAATCCGCGAAGGATAATTCCCCGAAACAAAATTTCTTCGAGAATGGGCGCCAAAATACAAACCGTGATAAATCCGGCGATTTTGTAATCCAGCATCATTTCAAATGCCTGAATGATTTGTTTGTAAAAGTCTTCCAGCCATGGAATTCCTTCGGTAGGAATCATGGAAGTTAGAAATTCCGCAAAGGGCAACATGAAAATGTAAAAAAGCGTGCTCAAAAATAAAACGCCGATGCTCGCCGGCTGCCAGATGTGCGCCAATATAGCTTTCCAATTTGTTTTCACGTAAGGAATCAGAATGAATACCGCCAATCCGCCACCGACCAGAAAGGAAAGCGGTAAAGTAATATGGTAAAATTCCTCTTTGAAATAAGCCGGAATATTGACCACCGAAGCAATGACCTGTAAACAAATAACAACTATAAAAGCTGCCACGATTGATTTGAGAATGGGAATTTTAAACTGGGATGCTGATGATTCGGCCCTGAATTCTTCTTCCTTTAACTGGTCATTCATGATGATAAGGTTTGCCCTGCAAGATAGCAAATGCACGGTAAAGTTGTTCGGTTAAAAATAATCGGACCATTTGGTGAGTAAAGGTCATTTCGGAGAGGGAAAGTTTGCGGTTGGCGCGTTTGTAAATTTCATCTGAAAATCCATAAGGTCCGCCAATCACAAATGCGATTTGTTTTATGGATTGGTTCATCAGTGACTGCAATTCGCCGGCGAAGGCAGATGAACTGAGTTGTTTTCCTTTTTCGTCCAATAAGATTACATAGTCGGAATTGTTTAATTTGGAGAAGATTAATTCGGCTTCTTTTTCTTTTTGTTGTGATTCCGAAAGGTTTTTCCGATTTTTGATGTCTGGAATTTCCATTCGCTGGAAATTCCAATGGATGGGAAGTCTTTTTTCATATTTCTGGATCAGTTCTTCCAATGGTTTTTCATCGGTTTTTCCAATGCAAATCAGGGTAATATTCATTTTGAAATAATCAATTTGACTACAAAATTATGGCGATTCGATCAAAGTTGAAAAAAATATCCAATGATAATCTTTTTGTAAAGATAGGGAAGCGAATTAAATTCAAATCGCTTAACAATACTTCTCTTTATGCT